>DATFDN010000083.1:0-13239 GCA_035252035.1 Acetobacteraceae bacterium
GCGGCTCGCCACGTTGATCACGGTTTGACGGTTTTCCGCGGCCTGAGTGCGACTCACTCGCATCGTCGATCTCTTTTTTAGCTTGCGTTCGCATTCTATATAGCCCATATAGAGTTCGAACGCAAGCTATTTTTTGGAAGACGATGGGCAACGTCAGTGGACGACATCGCCTCCGAAATCGGCATGAGCCGAGCGAACGTTTACCGTTTCGTCCCCTCCAGGGATGCGATCAACGAGTCTAGCTACGGGAGGGTGATAAACGAGGCCGATGAGATCGCCTTTGCGATCGCACGCACGAATGGGCCGGCCTCGGAGAAACTCGAACTCACCTTGAGCCGGTCCTGCAATGTCTGGGACAACGCGGCGATGGAGAGCTTCTTCTCATCGCTCAAGACCGAACGCACCGCCCGCGAGTTCTATCTCACCAGAGACGATGCCAAGGCCGATGTATTCGACTATATCGAGCGCTTCTACAACCCGAGGCGCCGACACTCGACACTGGGCTATCTGAGCCCCGTGGAATACGAAGAGCAAGCTAACCTAGCCTAACCTCTTGTCCACCGAACCGGCAGCAGCTCAGTCCAAACCTCTACGCCTTGGGCGGGGTTCCAGGATCTGTGACCGGCGGCGTAACCGCTACCACCCCATTCGAGGCCTTAGTGCCGGCTTAGCAGACCGTCAGCTTTCGGGAAGCTGCAACGGTGGTCTGAATGGCGGAAATGAAGGCGCGAAGCGGCCGGATTCGAACTCGCATTCGGCCATTGGCCGCACAGCTTGTCGCGCCAGAGTACCGGGGGCGGCGCGAGCCGAGGAAACGGCGGCTGACGGCGGTATTTGGCGCGCCCGAGAAGATTCGAACTCCTAACCCCCAGATCCGTAGTCTGGTGCTCTATCCAATTGAGCTACGGGCGCTTGCCAGGGCGGCCCATGTAGCGGAAGGAGCCCCGCCCGGCAACCCCCATCCCGCTTCTAGAGCGTGATCGTCGGAGGGGGAACCGCCGGAGACGTGAATCACGCTCTCAAACAACAGCGCGCGCTCATGGGCGCGTCGCGGTCCCAAGCGCCTGGGCCACGAGCCGGGCCAGGCGTTCCCGGTCGAAGGGCTTGGCGATCGAGGCGATCATCGCGCCCGGCGTGTTGTCCTGACCCTCGCCCTCGCTGTATCCGGACATGAACAGGGTCCGCACCTTGGGATCCTTCTCTGCAATCCGCCGCGCGACCTCCCGGCCCGCCATGCCGCCGGGCAGCACCACATCGATCAGCGCCAGGTCCACCGATTGAGCCGCCACCACCTTCAAGGCCGCCGCGCCATCGGGGGCCGTCAGCACGCTGTAGCCCAGATCCTCCAGGATGGCGGCGAGGATGTCGCGTACCTCGGCCTCGTCTTCGACGATCAGCACGCGTGCCGACCCGCCCGGCACCGCCTTGCCCCCCGTGTCGCTGTCCTCTGGCGCCGCAGTCCCCGGAGTGGCGCGCGGGAGAAAGATCCGGACCGTGGTCCCCTGGCCCGGCGTGGAGTCGATCTGCGCATGGCCGCCCGATTGTTTGGCGAAGCCGAATACCATGGCCAGTCCGAGCCCGGTCCCCTTGCCTGATCCCTTGGTGGTGAAGAACGGCTCGAAGGCGCGGGCCATGATGTCGGGGGACATGCCGGTACCGGTGTCACTGACGGCGATCGTCACATACTCGCCCGGTGCGATGTCGGGCTGCGCCGCGCTCGGCCTGTCCACCACCGCGTTCGCCACTTCGATGCTGAGGCACCCTCCCTGCGGCATCGCGTCGCGGGCGTTCAGCGCGAGGTTCAGGACGGCGCTCTCCACCTGCGCCGCGTCGGCCATGGCGGGCCACACATCGGTGCCGGTCACGACCTCCAGCGCGATCTGCTCGCCAAGGGTGCGGCGAAGCAGATCCGCCATTTCCTGTAGCAGGGACGCGAGATCGGTCGGCTTCGGCACCAATGGCTGGCGGCGGGCAAAGGCCAGCAATTGGTGCGTCAGCGACGCGCCGCGCTTGGCCGCCCAGATCGCGCGATCCAGCCGGGAACGGACCGGATGCTCTGCCTCAAGCCGCGCCAGTGCCAGTTCGAGATTACCTAGAATCACCGCCAGGAGATTGTTGAAGTCGTGCGCGATGCCGCCGCTCAACTGCCCGACCGCCTGCATCCGCTGCGCGGCGCGCAGCCGCGCTTCGGCGCCAGCCCGTTCGGTGATGTCGGAGACTGTGAGCACGAATCCGCCGTCGCGCATCGAATCGCGCCGCACCTCGAAGCTGCGTCCGTCGGGGCAGGTACGCGCGTAGACGACCGGCCGGCGTTCCGGGAGAGAGTGCGGGATCTCCTCCCATCGTTCCAGGAAAAGCGCTCCCCGCATGAGTGTGCTGGCGAGATGATCCGCGAGCGCGGAATAGGGCGTTCCGGCGTGCATCAAATGGTCCGGCAGGCCAAGCACGATCGGCAGGCATTCGTTCCACCGCACCAGCCGGCCTGCCGCGTCGATCACGGCAACGCCGTGGCTGATGCTGTCCAGCACGGTTTGCGACTGGGTCGCGAGGTCGCGATACGCAGCCTCCGACGCCAAGCGTCGTCGCGAGGCCCTGCCTAGCAGGGCAAAGGAGAGGCCAAGGAGCACGATCCCAGCCGCGAAACCCGAGGCGGCCAGCCAAAAAGCCCGGTGGGAGAAACGGTCGGCATTGCTGAGCCGATCGCCCAGGAGGCGCTGCTCCTCCTCGGTGAATGATGAAAGGATCGAATCGATAGCCGCCGCCAATTGGCGTCCGCTTTCCACGCTCAACAGACGCATCGCGGCCTCAAGGCCGCGATCACGGCGTGCGGCGATGGCGCCAGCAAGCTCTGCCAGCCTCTGCTGCACGAGAGGAGACAGCGCGCGCAAGCGATCCTGCTGGGCGGGATTGTCCGGGGTGAGAAGCCGAAGGCGGCTCTGGAGCGGCACGACGCGCGCCACGGCCTCCTGATATGCGCCGAGTTGTTGGTCATCACCCGTGAGCAGGAATCCGCGCTGCTCGGCCTCGGCGGAGGCGAGAGCGGCGTCCAGATCCTTGACGGTGTGCAGAACCTCGTCTGTGTGGCGGACCCAAAGCATCGCGTCGCGGGCGGCGCGGGACTGGACCCACGCCTCCACGCCGACCGCGGCGGTCAGCAACAGCGCGGCAACGAGGCCTATAAGTTGCGCGCGCCGGGCGCTTCTTTCCCGCACCATACCATTCCTGCCAAGCCGCTCCTGACTATACATGCCAGGGCGACGGAACAACAGAGCGAAAGGTGGCGGATGGACGACTAGGAAAGTGCGGCTCCGCCGGAACTTTCAGCGGCCGACGGCATAGCCCTGCATTCCGCGTGGGTTTGCCCCGGCGCGAAGCTGCCCGGCCTCGATCCGGGCACCGCTCAGGCGTCCCTCGGACCAGTCCTCGCCCCTTTCCACCTTGTGTCCGCGCTGGCGCAGCGCCTCCAGCACCGAATCGGCGTAACGGCCCTCAAGTACGAGCTTCCCCGGCTGGGCGGCGCGCGGCCAGAAGCTGGATGGCCAGTGCTCGGTGTGGAAGCTGGGCGCGTCGATCGCCTCCTGGATGCTCATGGCGTGGTGGACCATGCGCAGGAACATTATGAGCGACCACTGGTCCTGCTGCTCGCCCCCCGGCGTGCCGAACGCCATCCAGGGCTTGCCATCGCGGAGCGCGAGGCTGGGCGAGAGCGTGGTGCGCGGGCGCTTGCCTGGCGCCAGGCTGTTCGGCAGGCCGGGGCGCAGCCAGAACATCTGCCCGCGCGTTCCCATCGGGAAGCCAAGCGCGGGGATGACCGGCGAGGATTGCAGCCAGCCGCCCGATGGCGTGGCGCTGACCATGTTCCCCCATCGGTCGATCACATCGATATGACAAGTGTCGCCGCCCATCACGCCGAGGCGTGAAACGGTCGGCTCGCCCGCACCCGCCGCACCCGGCACCATCGCGGCACGCGCGGGCGCCGCGTGATCGACCCAGTTGGTGCGCCCATTGACCGCGCCCGGCCGCAAATCCATGGAAGCCGCCGCACCCACCAGGCGCCGGCGTTCGGCGTTGTAGGAATCGGAGAGCAGCGTCGGGAGCGGCACGTCGGTGAGGCGTGGATCGCCGTACCACGCCTCCCGGTCCGCGTAGGCGAGCTTCGCGCATTCGACGACGGTATGTACGAACTCGGCGCCAAGCGGGTCCATCGCGGCAAGATCGAAGCCGCGCAGCAACGCGAGCTGCTGAAGGAACACCGGCCCCTGACTCCAGGGACCGCATTTCAGGACAGTGTAGCCTTGATAGTCATAGGTGATGGGCGCCTCAATGGTCGCGGACCAATCGGCGAAATCCTGGGCTGTCAGCAGGCCGCGATGGCGCCGGCCGGTGACATCGAGCACCTCGGTCGAGCGGAAGAAATGATCCACCGCCTCGGCCACGAACCCGTGGTACCAGGCGCTTCGCGCCTCGTCGATCCTCGCCTCCCGGCTCGGACCGGCCGCCGACCGGCACAGGCGTTCGAGCGTGTCCGCGAGCGCGGGGCGGGCAAACAGGGAGTGGGGCGCCGGAACCTTGCCATGGGGCAGGAACACGGCGGCCGAACTCGGCCATTCCGTCTCGAACAGCGGACGCACGCCCTCGATCGTGGTGCTGATGCGGGGCACGATCGGCACGCCGTTGCGGGCATAGCCGATGGCGTAGGCGAGCGTGTCCGTCAGCTCCCACGTGCCCCAATCGCGCAGCATCAGCGCCCAAGCATCAAACGCGCCCGGCACGACGGCGGGCAGCAGGCCAGTGGCAGGGATGAGGTCGAGGCCGAGAGCGGCGAACGCCTCCACGGTCGCGGCGCGCGGCGCCACGCCCTGGCCGCAAATGACGTGCTGGGTACCACTGCGCGCGCTGTGCAGGAGGATCGGCGCGTCGCCCCCCGGCCCGTTCAGGTGCGGCTCGGCGACATGCAGGGTGAACGCCGCCGCCACCGCCGCGTCGAACGCGTTGCCGCCCCGCTCCAGCACCGCCATGCCGACCTGGCTCGCCAGCCAATGCGTGCTGGCCACGACGCCGAACGTGCCAGCGATCTCCGGGCGGGTGGTGAACATGGATGACTCCTGCGCTGCGTGCGCGGCAGGCTAGAGCGGTTTCAGAGTGCCTGGAACCGGGATGCGACCCCCTCCCGCAAGGTAAGGGGGAAAGAAAAGTCCCCTCCCCTTGGGGGAGGGGCTAGGGGAGGGGTGAAAGGGCGCGGCCGCGCGTGGCGCTATCGAATGGGCGCATTCATGTCCGTATCCAATTTATTGGAAACACGGTTCCAGCCGCCCGCCACAGTCTTCATCATCTCGCCGTCGGGCTTCTGCTGCCCATAGAAGACCTGCAATCCACCGTACTCGAAGGTGATCAACTCCTTCGGCGACTCATCACCGCCCGCCCAGGCAATTGACTTGATTGCGACAAGCTTAAAGTGGAACACGAGGAAAATTCCGCCATTCGGAGGCTTTCGCAGGGCCAAGGAGGCGTCCTGGAAAGGCGTGCCAGAGGATGCCATTTGAAACAGGATCGGTGAGGCCTTGTCTATCTTTCGCGTGATCGAGAACGGGTTGAACGTGACCTTGCCAGCTCCCGCACCAGTGCTTTGGCTCCCAATGTTCAAGGTTTGCTCGATTTGAAAGCTGTAGCCTTCCACCTCGAATATTCCATTCTCGTCAGGCTTGGATGCCTTGACGAAATTGGCGGCCTCGGGAATTCCGGCTTGCCCCTGGAAAGCCGTTTGCGACTCCGACTTCAAGTAGCTGCCATCTTGCTGCCTGAAGATCATGTATGCGTTGGCCGTCATGTTGTTTCCTCCCGAGTTATATGATTGGGCACGCGGCTTCGATCAGGCAAAGCCTTGGATCACGCCACCTCGAACAGCCCAGCAGCCCCCATCCCGCCGCCCACGCACATCGTCACCACCACACGCTTGGCGCCGCGCCGCTTGCCCTCGATCAGGGCGTGTCCGACCATGCGCGCGCCGGACATCCCATATGGATGGCCAATCGAGATCGCCCCGCCATTGACGTTCAACACCCCCTGCGGGATGCCGAGCCGGTCGCGGCAATAGATCACCTGGCAGGCGAAGGCTTCGTTCAGCTCCCACAAGTCGATGTCATCGACCTTGAGCCCGTGCCGCCCCAGCAGCTTCGGCACTGCGAAGACCGGGCCAATGCCCATCTCGTCGGGATTGCAGCCGGCCACGGCAATGCCGCGATAGATGCCGAGCGGCTGCAAGCCGCGCCGCTCGGCCTCCTTCTCCTCCATCAGCACCACGGCCGAGGCGCCGTCGGAGAGTTGCGAGGCGTTGCCGGCGGTGATGAACTTGCCCTGCTTCACGCGCTGCCCGTCCTTGAACACGGGTTTCAGCGCGGCGAGCCCCTCCAGCGTCGTCTCCGGCCGGTTGCCCTCGTCCTTGCCGAGCGACACCTTCCTGGGCGTGGTCTCCTTCGTCACCTTGTCGGCGACCAGCATCGTTGTGGGCAGGGGCACGATCTCGTCGTCGAACCGCCCCGCCTGCTGCGCGGCCGCCGTGCGCTGCTGCGAGCGGAGTGAATACTCGTCTTGATCCTCCCGCGAGATGCCATAGCGATCCGCGACGATCTCCGCTGTTTCGATCATGGTCATGTAGAGCTGCGGAATCCGTGCGATCAGCTCGGGATCGCCCGCGCGATAGGCGTTGCGGTGCTCGTTCTGCACCAGCGATACGGATTCCAGCCCGCCGCCCACGGCGATGTCCATGCCGTCGTCGATGATCTGCTTGGCGGCGGTGGCGATGGCCATGAGTCCGGAGGCGCATTGCCGATCAACCGACATCCCGGCCACGCTGTCGGGAAGCCCCGCCCGCAGCGCGCTCTGCCGGGCGACATTGAACCCGGTGCTGCCCTGCTGGAGCGCGGCGCCCATCACCACGTCTTCCACCTCTCCAGGCTCGATGCGCGCGCGCTTCACCGCCTCGGCAATGACATGCCCGCCGAGCGCCTGGGCCTGGGTGTCGTTGAACGCGCCGCGATAGGCCTTGCCGATCGGGGTGCGGGCGGTGGAGACGATGACGGCGCTGCGCATGGGCGGTTCCTTCCCTTGATCCGGGCCTGGCCGCCTATTTCTGCGCCGCTGTCACCAGTGGGCAACCCCCTTTGTCGAGCGGCCGGAATGCCTCGTCCGACGGGATCACGCGAATCTGTTTGTAATAGTCCCACGGACCCTTCGACTCGGCGGGAGTCTTGACCTGGAACAAGTAGAGGTCACGCAGCACGCGCCCATCGGCGCGCAGCTTGCCGTTGTGGGTCATGAAGTCGTTGATCGGGGTCTCACGCATCTTCGCCATGACCTTCTCGGCATCCGTGCTGCCCACGGCTTGCACCGCCTCGAAGTAGTGGTGCAGCGCGCTGTAGACGCCGGCCTGGTTCATCGTCGGCATGTGATGCACCACCTTGAAGAAGCGCTCCGACCACGCGCGCGCCTCTGGGCTTTGATCCCAATAAAAGGCCGAAGTAAGCTGCAAACCTTGCGCGACCGGCAGGCCAAGGCTGTTCACATCGGTGATGAACACCAGGAGCCCCGCGAGCTTCTGGCCCTGCTTGGTCAGCCCGAACTCCGCGGCTTGCTTGATCGAGTTGACCGTGTCCTGCCCGGCGTTGGCGAGGCCCACGATCTGCGCCTTCGAGCCCTGCGCTTGTAGCAGGTAGTTGGAGAAATCCGCCGTGTTCAGCGGCACCAGCGCCTGGCCGAGAACCTTGCCGCCGCTCGCGTTCACCACCTCCGCCGTGTCGCGCTCAAGATCGTGGCCGAAGGCGTAGTCGGCGGTGAGGAAGAACCAGGTCTTGCCGCCCCCCTTGACGATCGCCGAGCCGGTGCCGTGCGCCAGCGCGTAGGTGTCGTATACCCAATGGGCGGTATACGGAGAGCAGTTCTTGCCGGTGATGTCCGAGGCGCCAGCGCCCGTGTCGAAGAACAGCTTCTTCTGCTCCTTGGAGACGCCTTCCACGGCAAGCGCCACCGAGGACGTGGGAACATCGACGATCGCATCCACGCCGTCGCGGGTGTACCACTGGCGCGCGATGGAGGCGCCGTTGTTCGGCTTGTTCTGGTGATCGGCGCTGACCAGCTCGATCGGCTTGCCGAGCAGCTTGCCGCCGAAGTCCTCGATCGCCATTTTCGCCGCCTGCACCGAGCCAGCGCCGCCGATGTCGGAATAGAGCCCGGACATGTCCGACAACACGCCGATCTTGACCGGCCCCTGATCGGCGCCTTGCGCCCATGCCGCGCCGGCCGAGAGTGCGGCGGCGGCAACGCTGGCGAGCAATCCGGCAAACAAGCGCATGACTTCGCTCCTTAGTGGCGGGACCAGTGCGGCGGCAATATGAGGTGCGCGCGGACTTGTCTACCGGCCGGGCGCCTTGGGGTGGTCCCGCGCGGGAAGGTGATCGCCGTACCAGGCAAGCGTGGCGTCCATCACCTGCCGGAAGCATTCACCGGTATAGACCTCGTAATGACCCCAGCCCTGAAGCACGACCAGCTTCTTGGGCTCGCCAGCGTGGCGGTACATCGCCTCGCTCTCCTCCGGCGGCACCAGCCGGTCGTCACTCGTGGTGATGAACAGCACCGGGCGTGGGGCGATCTTGTCCACCACCCATTCGGGGTTGAAGCCCAGCGTGTCGTCGATGAATTCGAGCGGGATCTCGTTGACCGCGCCGGGGTTGCCGCGCCGTGCCGCGGCGGCCAGCTCGGCCGACTGGCGGTCGGCCAGCAGGATTTCAGCACGCTCGACGAACTCGGACTGGCCCGTGGCCGCGCGCCGCGCGCGATCGGCGGCGGAGCGTTCGAGAAGGTCGTGATACTCGTCGGGCCGGCGCACGCTGCGCATCCAGCGTCGCCCGTTGCCCACCCCCACCACCGAGACCACGCATTTCACGCGCGGATCGATCGCGGCGACCCAAACCACGGTGGACCCGCCATAGCTCGTGCCGTACAACCCCAAACGTTCCCGATCCACCGTGGGCTGGGCGGCGAGCGTGGTGAGCGCGGCCTGCGCGTCCGCCACCCGGCTATAGGGTGCGAGGCGGGCGCGCGGCCCGTTGCTATCGCCCCAGCCCTTATAGTCGAAGGTCAGCACCACATACCCCGCCTCGGTCAGCACCCGGGCATTGTCCGGTAGGTAAAGGCTGCGCACCCCGGTGTAGCCATGGCACAGGACGATCCCGGCCCGCGCCTCGCCAGGCGCGAGATCCTCGGGCGTGAACAGGTCGCCCGCGAGGCGGACGCCCTCGCTGAAAAAACTGATCGGCTGTGTCGGCATGGCGTTCCTCTGGACTGGCGGCTGCCTCACCCCTCCGGCTTGAGCGACTTGATATATTTCGCCATCGTTTCAATTTCCTCATCGCTCAAGGTCTTACGGAAGGCCGGCATGTAGCCTTGCTTGCCGTCGCGGATGCGTTCTTCCACCTGCTGCTCGGTCATTTTCGTGCCGGCCAGTTGAGGCCCCTTGTCAGGCTTCATGCCCCATGCACCATGGCACCAACTGCATTGCGCCGCGAAGATCTGCTTCACCTCGGGTGTGAGTGCGGGCGGCGCCTCACCCGCCGCGTTCGCGGCCGGAACTGTCGCGGAGACCAGAACGCCGATCGCGATACACCGGATGACTGCTCTGGGCATCCTCATGCCTTCCCTGTTCGTCGAAAGAAGAGATCAGCCAGCGGCCTTCTGGGCCGCGGGCTGGTCCGCAGGTCGGATGACAAACGTCAGCGGCTATAGGCGATCAAGACGCCGCCCGAAGTCGGCATACTCTTGAACGGCTCGCCGAACAGGGTAGCGAGGTTGTTCGACACGTAGCTGCCCCATCCGGTCGTGACCAGGATGTACTGCTTGCCGTTCACCATATAGGAGATGATGCCGCCGTCGTGTCCCAGGCCATCGTTCTGCGACCAAAGCTTCTGCCCGGTCTTGGCGTCGAGCGCATCAAGCATCCCGTCCGCGCCCGGCACGAACACGAGGCCGCCCTTCGTCGAAAGCAGGCTGGCCATCGGCGGATACTTGTAGATCACCTCCCAGGCCTGCTTCCCGGTGATCGGATCGCGCGCCGAGACATGCCCATAGGCCGCGTCGTGTCCTGGAGGCGGGATGGAGGTGTAGGTCGCGCTCATGTACATCTGTCCGGAATAGTCCGCCGGACGCTTGAGCTCCAAGGCCTCCATGTCCTGGCACCATTCCTGGCCGACCTTGTAGTAGAGGCCGGTGTCGGGGTTGAAGCTGCCAGCGTTCCAGCTTATCGCGCCATCAACCGCTGGGCAGACGTTCTTGTTATCGCCGATCTTCACGTCGCGCCGGCCGATAAGCTGGCCGGTGTGCGGGTCCACGTCCTTGACGAAGTTGGAGGTCTCGCCAAGGTGCCAGACATTCTCGATCTTCAGCGGAACGTGGCTCGGGTCGCGGTTGTACACGTACACATAGCCGCCCTTGTTCGGGTGTACCGCATAATGCTGCCCGTCGCGGTCGATCATCACGAACTCGCCGACGGCCCCATCGAAGTCCCAGGAGTCATGCGGGACTTCCTGGAAGTACGACTTCAGCTTGCCGGTGTTGGGGTCGAGCGCGACGACGCCGGAGGTGTAGAGATTGTCGCCCGGCCTCTTGGCTAGGTCATAATCCGGCGCCGGGTTCGCGGTGCCCCAGAACACGGTATCCGTGCTCGGATCGTAATTGCCGGTCATCCAGCCGCCGCCGCCGCCGGTTTTCCAGCTATCCCCACCCCAGCTCGCGAGCGAGCGTTCATCGCCGGCGATCGTGTCGAACTGCCAGATCTTCTGCCCACTATGGGCATCGACGCCGTAAATCGGCCCGCAGCATCCGGCCAGCTCGCCGCCATTCGCGCCGATGATGACCTTGTCTTTCACAACCAGCGGCGCGCCGGTGAAGCCCTTGTTGCCCTTCGAGACATCCACGAGCTTGGTATCCCACACGGGCTTGCCCGTCTTCATATCGACCGCGATCAAGCGGCCATCGACAGTACCTATGTAGAGGTTCCCGTACGCCGCGGCCAATCCGCGATTGTACGGATTATAGGGCGTCCCCTGCGCCAGCTCCTCGTTGATTGAGGGCTTGTAGGTCCACAGGAAGGCGCCAGTCGCGCCGTCCAGCGCCCAGATCTGATCGTTTGCGCTTGTGTAATAGATCTTTCCGTCGATCGCCAGCGGGAAGGATTGAATGCCGCGCGGCGAACCGCCCGGATTGTGCATCCAGGCGACCTTCAGATCCTTTACGTTGCTGGTGTTGATCTGGTCGAGGGGGCTGTAGTGCCAGGACTTGTAGGACTGGTGATACATCGTCCAGTCGTTCGGGTTCTGGTCAGCGTTGAGCAGAGCGTTCGCGTCCAGCTCCGCGGCCCCCGCCTGCATTCCGCCCATCACGAGGCAGGCTGCGGCGATTCCACCGGCCAGCCAATTCTGTTTAGAGGTGAAAACTCGTTTCATCGGCGGCTCCCCCTATGATCCTGGTTGTTGTGATCGCGTCGCCCCCGCGCGCCGCGACGGGACCAGGCTGCGGGGACATGCGCGCCCAAGCGCTGCGTTAAATCAATGCACTCCTAGGGTCACATTCTTGTGATGGCGTGTCGCCGGATGTGAGGCGCATCACGCCCGTGTCGTTGGCCGCCGCCCACCTGCCCCGCTGCCGCTCCGATCGCTCGTGGCGGCTCGTAAATCCAGTTCGATCATGGCGACCATCATGAGAGACGAGAGGCGATCACGAGATATTCCTCTTCGGGCGCGGATGCATTCATTCTCTGGCCCGGCGCGCGCGAGGACGGGGTGGCGGTACAGCCAGCCGGAGTTCCCTCAGCCCTATCGCTCTGCGCGATCGCCGTGACGATCGGCGTGCCCGCGCTGCACGCGATTAGAACCGATTCCGGCTTGCTGGGCGACATCGAGGCGGCGCATGCGCGGGAAGCAACTGTCCCATAAGCTCTCTCACGACTACGAGCGGGGGTTAGATGTCGAGGGCGTTCAATATCCTGCAAGAAGCATAGAAATGTGATGTGGCTCACACCCTCGGTCACGCAGCCGACGTATTCTATTGCGTCCCAATTGCAGGAGGAGGCCGTGGGATCCTTCAACAAAGCCATCGGTGCTGGCGTCAGTCTCGCCGTTTGCTTCGTATGCATCGCATTGAGCAGCGTACGAGCGCAAACTCCTGATGACGACAGAATTTGGACCACAATTGGGTCCGCAGGAACGCTCGACAAAGGTGACGTCACCAAAGTCTTTCTCGACCACGCCGCCGTGCAACTGGGAAAGCCCCTGGCAGGCCCTCTTATCAGTCAATCAAAAACAGATACCGATACGTCCATTGCGTCAAACGCCGCTATTCCCGTGCAGACTGAATCGGCAGTGATCCGTTACAACGTGGTACCCGTAGACGGGCTATTTGCTTTGCCAGTCGCCGCCCCCAGTGCTCGCGGCGTTCAATTGGTGTTGCGCTACTTGGAGATCTCGGGACGGGTGGTCGCCAAGCTCATCGAGGTTGACCTGGCGACCGGAGTTGAAGCCGTACGCTTGACCTTCGACAGCAATGCCTTTCCGGCTAAGATCAATGCCTACCACGTGCAACAGGTAGGCCAATGCGCGCCCTTGCGGTTCGATTTCAAACAAAAGGCTTACTACATCGAAGCCACCCTGACGCACAGCTCTATCGCCGCCGGCAGCGCGGCGGGAATACAGATGATCAAGATCGGCA
This sequence comes from Acetobacteraceae bacterium, assembly GCA_035252035.1. Lineage (GTDB taxonomy): Bacteria > Pseudomonadota > Alphaproteobacteria > Acetobacterales > Acetobacteraceae > DATFDN01. The sequence goes on from DATFDN010000083.1 coordinate 12,754, forward strand.
ATGCCGTCTGCCCAGGATGAGCTGATTTGGCACCCGTTCCGGCTGTAACCCTGATCGACCAAGCAGCAAGGCAGACACTGACGAGTATCTGATTCATCGCACATCCTCCCGGTATTTGATTCTCTTGCTTCGACTGTGCGCCCTCCGGCTTGGGAACGCAGGAAGCAATCCTTTGCACCTACTTCTATTCTATTTCATTTGGTATGTTACTGACTATGCCTGCCTGAAGCGCGATCAGCAGCAAGCTAAGCATGGATTGCTTATACAGGAGCCGCGCCGTGATCGCGCTGCATAGCTATGGCGCACATGGTCACGGGACTGCTACCCAGCCTTCGTGCCGCTGATTCTGCCTGACGCCCCGGCCGTGGTTGCCGGACATGGCCGCGCCGCCCTGCTCACGCCGGATGGGGAAATGCTGTCCTTGAGCGGCGAGGAGGCCGACTCCCGCCTGCGCGGCCTGCCGCCTCCGCTGCTCGTCCACGCGCC
>DATFDN010000084.1:0-4798 GCA_035252035.1 Acetobacteraceae bacterium
TCGGCGCGCGCGTCATCGAACACCTCGACCACCGCATCGAGCCGCGACACCCGTTCCACCCCGGCCGCCGCCTGATCCGTCAGCTCGGCGATCCGGACCTGCCGCGCCCGCGCCAGGTCGGCCAGCGCGAGCCCGTCCAGCCGGCTCCATTCCTCCCAGCTCATGGCAGCTTGTCCGGTCATCGAACCCCCTCCGCCCCAATGGACCGCCATCGCGGCCCGGCATTATCCTGCACCAAAGCCGCACAGGGGAAACCAGCCATGACCGCAGCCCAACCACGCTATGACCGCGCCGCCGAGGACATGGGCAATGTCGTCGAGCTCGGGCATGTCAACGTCACCATCCCCGACCAGCGGCTGGCGACGCTGTTCTACGTCACCGGCCTCGGCCTCACCCGCGACCCGTACCTGATGACCGGCACCGAGAACATGTGGATCAATGTCGGCCGCGCGCAGTTCCATTTGCCAACGCGCCCGCCGCAGGTGGTGCGCGGCACGACCGGGCTGGTCGTGCCCGACCTGCTGGCCCTGAAGGAGCGTCTCGACAAGGTTGCGCCCCAGCTTGAGGGCACGAGCTTCAGCTACCGCGCCACCAATGATGCTGTGGAGGCGACCTGCCCTTGGGGCAACCGCATCCGCCTCCATGCCCCGGACGCCGAACGCTTCGGGCGGATCACGCTGGGGATGCCCTATGTCGAGTGCGATGTCCCAAGAGGCACCTCGCTCCCGGCCATCGCCCGCTTCTATCGCGACATTCTGGGCGCCCTCGCCGGAGTGGCCGACGACGCGCGGGGCGCCCATGCCTGGGCGGTGGTGGGCGACGGCAGCCGGGTGCTGTTCCGCGAAACCGACGCCGACCTGCCCCCCTATGACGGGCACCATGTCCAGATCACGCTCGCCGACTTCTCCGGCCCGCACCGCAAGCTTCTGGAGCGCGGGCTGATCACCGAGGAGAGCGACCCGCACCAGTACCGCTTCACCGACATCGTGGACGTGGACACGAACGCGGTGCTGTTCACGATCGAGCATGAGGTGCGCAGCATGAAGCACCCGCTCTATGCCCGCCCCCTGGTCAACCGCAATCCCGCGCAGACCCCGCGCAGCTACGCGCCCGAGTGGGACGCGTGGCGCTGGGCGCTGCCGGATTAGGGTGCCGAACCCCTCACCCCGACCCTCTCCCAGAGGGAGAGGGGGCGTTGAACGCACTGCCCTTGCCCATCACGCTCCCTCTCCCGCTCGCGGGAGAGGGCCGGGGTGAGGGTGCCCGCCTATGCCGCCGCCCGCTTTAGACGGTCGGTGAACTGCTTGCGGAACTTCGTCACCTTCGGCGCGACCACGACCTGGCAATACCCGGACCAGGGATTGCGGGCGAAATAGTCGTCATGCTCCGCCTCGGCCGGCCAGAACGCCTCGAGCGGCTGGATCTCGGTGGTGAGCGGCGCCGGCCATAGCCGGGCCTCCGTGATCTCGCGCATCACCGCCTCGGCGGTCTGCCGCTGCGCGTCCGAGTGGGTGAGGATGATGGAGCGGTATTGCGGGCCGATGTCGTTGCCCTGGCGGTCCTTGGTCGTCGGGTCGTGGATGGAGAAGAAGACGCGAAGCAGGTCGGCATAGCTGATCTCCGCCGGGTCGAAGGCGATTTGCACCACCTCGGCGTGCCCGGTCCGGCCGCCGCAGACCTGCTTGTAGGTCGGGTTCGCCGCGTGCCCGCCGGCGTAGCCCGACTTGACGCGCGTCACGCCGCGCAAGTCCTTGAACACCGCCTCCAGGCACCAGAAGCAACCACCACCCAGGGTCGCAAGTTCCTCGCTCATCGCTTTGCTCCGTCTGCGTCCGCCACCAATATCGGCGTGCGGATGCGGGGCCGAAAGTCCCCTGGTTTCGTGGCGCCCTTGATTGACGGCGCCGTGTGGAGAGCAACTCTTCTGTATCGATGGCGTTGTGGACGCTACTATGATTATTGCGTGTCCCGACTGCGGGACGATCCAGCATATTCCCAGGATGGGTCAGTGGACCCGCCTTTTGTGCTGCCGGTGCGGCAAGGTGCTCGAACGCACCGCCGGGCGGAGCATCGATGCCGCCCTGGCGCTCTCCTTCACCACGTTCGTGCTCTGGTTCCCCGCCAATCTCGCAACGTTGATGACGCTTCATATCGCCGGGATCGAACGCTCCAGCCGGCTCGGCTCGGGGGTTGTCGAGATATGGCGCGAGGGCTGGGTGCTGCTTGCCATCGTGGTTGGCCTGCAAGGCGTCATCCTGCCGTTCTTCCGCTTCGGCCTGCTGGCCGCCGCGCTCGCCGCCATCCGCCTTGAGCGCCAGGGGCCTTGGACCGGGCGGGTGTTCCGGTGGGCCGAGCACCTTGATCTCTGGTCCATGCCCGACGTGTTCCTGTTCGGCGCGGCGATCGGCTACAGCCGGGTCGCGGTCCACCTTCCCGTGACCATCAAGCCGGGCGGATGGTGCCTGATCGCCGCCGCGTTCTTCACCATGATGACGCGCGCGAGCCTGGATCGCCAAGCCATCTGGCGCTGCATCAGCCGCCCCGATTCGCCACGCGCCGGTCCGCGCCTGGCCTGCACGGAGTGCGACTTGGTGCTGCCCGTCACCCTGTCGGGCCGGCGCTGCCCCCGCTGCCTGGCGCGGCTGTCGCGGCGCAAGCCTGACGCGGTGAGCCGGGCCGCCGCGCTGGTGATCGCCGGGTTCCCGCTTTATATCGTCTCAAACTGGTTTCCGATGAGCGTGCAATTGGGCCTCGGCATGAGAGAGAACCAGACTATCGCCTGGGGCGTGATGCAGCTCGTCGATGCCGGTTTCTGGCCGCTCGCGGCGATCATCTTCACGGCCAGCATCCTCATCCCGCTCGGCAAGCTGATCGGCCTGAGCTGGCTGTTGTGGTCGGTCCACCACCATTCCGACCGCCGCCTGAAGACGAAGACCCGCCTGTTCCGCTTCGTGGAGGAGATCGGGCGCTGGTCGAACATCGACATCTTCACCATAACGATTTTCGTGCCGATCATGCAGATTGGCGGCCTGCTCAGCGTGCGCGCCGGGATCGGCGCCCCGGCGTTCATTTCGGTGATCGTGCTGACTATGTTCGCGGCCAAGCTGTTCGATCCGAGGCTGCTCTGGGACCAGGTGGAGGAGCGCCCATGAGTCCCGACACCGCCCCGCCGCCGCCCCAGGAGGTCGAGCCTCCTTCCCGCGTCGAGCCCGATCCGCCGTCGGCGCGAACGGAGCGGAGCCGCTGGCCGGGCTGGATCTGGGGCATCCCCGTGGCCGCCGTCGCCATCGTCGCCTGGCTCGCCTTCAAGGAGCTCGCCGCCACAGGCCCGAAGGTCACGGTCATTTTTCCCGAGGCGGAGGGCATCAGCGCTGGCCAGACCGAGGTGCTGTACCAAGGCTTGAAGGTGGGAGAGGTGGAGTCGGTCCGGCTGGAGAAGGATCTCCGCCATGTGCGCGCGGAAATCCGGCTGAAACCGGAAATGGACAGCCACATCGGTCCCGGCACGCTGTTCTGGATCAACGGGCCAACCCTGAGCAACCTATCGTCCATCCGCGCGATCATCGCCGGCCCCTCGATCGGGATCGAGCCGCAGCCAGGCGGCAAGCAGGACGAGTACCAGGGGCTGGCCAAGCCGCCCGTGGTTTCGGAGCCAGTGCCGGGACACCGGTATGTCCTGCGGGCGAGCGATCCAGGCAGTGTCTCTCGCGGCTCGGCGATCTTTTTTCGCAGCCTCGACGTCGGCACGGTCGAATCGGTCACGCTCGCTTCCGACCGGACATTCGCGATTTCGGCTTTCGTGCGGTCGCCCTATGACGCCCTTGTGCATGAGGGCACGCGGTTCTGGAACGCCGGCGCGGTGCAGGTCTCGCTCGATTCCGCCGGGCCGCGCCTCCAGCTCCAGTCTCTGCCGGCGCTGCTGGGCGGGGCGGTGGCTTTCGAAACGCCGAGCGGCGTCGCCGAGGGACCGGTCGCCCCCGGGGGCACCACCTTCACTCTCTATGAGAGCAAGACTGCGGCCGAATTTGCCCCCGAGGCGCATTCCGTGGCGTACCAGGTGGTCTTCGGCCCGGAAGCCGGCGCGCTGCAAAAGGGCGCGGCGGTGAATCTGGCGGGGCACCGCGTTGGCTCGGTGATCGAGTCGCGCCTTGTCTATGACCAGAGCGGCGGAGCGCTGCGCGAGCAGGTGACGCTGGGGATCGAACCGTGGCGGATCGCGCTGAGTGGCGGCGCCACCTGGTCCGGCACCGGACGCGGCGAGATGGACGCGCTCATGAGGCGCCTCATCCGCGAGGGGCTGCGCGCGCAACCCGGATCGTCGATCCCCCTGGTCGGCCCGAGCGATGTGGAACTGACTTTCGTGAACGGAGTCAAGCCCGCCACGCTCATCGCCGGGAACCCGCCCGAGATCCCGACCGCGCCCGGCGGGGCTGGACTCAACGGCCTCATGACCGCCGTAAGCGGGATCGCCGGCAAGCTGGACCGGCTGCCAATTGATCAGATCGCCGGGAACATCCGTACCATCACCGACCGGCTCGCCACACTCAGCGAGTCGCCGGGACTAACGCGAAGCCTTGGCAATCTGGAGCAGACGCTTGCCAACCTGGAGCAGGTCAGCGCCTCGGCGAAGACCGAACTGCCCGCCCTGATCGCCTCACTGCGCAAGCTGGCCAGCCAGGCCGACCGGACCGTGGCCGACGCGCGCCAGCTCATCAGCACCACGGCCGGCACTGGACCGATGGGAACGAACACGGCGGGCCTCAGCCAGACCCTTTACGAGTTGAGCCGGGCGGCGGAA
>DATFDN010000085.1:0-16737 GCA_035252035.1 Acetobacteraceae bacterium
GCGTCCACCGTCCCCATCGGGTTCAGGATGCGCCGCAGCACCCACATCTTCGACAGCGTGGCCTTATCGACCAGCAGCTCCTCCTTGCGCGTGCCCGACTTGGTGATGTCAATGGCCGGGAAGGTGCGCTTGTCGGAGATCTTGCGGTCCAGGATCAGCTCCGAATTGCCAGTGCCCTTGAACTCCTCGAAGATCACCTCGTCCATGCGGCTGCCCGTATCGACCAGGGCGGTGGCGATGATGGTCAGGCTGCCGCCTTCCTCGATATTGCGGGCCGCGCCGAAGAAGCGCTTTGGACGCTGCAACGCATTGGCGTCCACGCCGCCGGTCAGCACCTTGCCGGACGAGGGCACCACGGTGTTGTAGGCGCGCGCCAGGCGCGTGATCGAATCGAGCAGGATCACCACGTCGCGCTTGTGCTCGACCAGGCGCTTGGCCTTCTCCAGCACCATCTCCGTCACCTGTACGTGGCGCGTCGCGGGCTCGTCGAAGGTCGAGCTAATGACCTCGCCCTTCACGCTGCGGGCCATGTCCGTGACCTCCTCGGGCCGCTCGTCGATCAGCAGCACGATCAGGAACACGTCGGGATGGTTGGTGGAAATGGCGGTGGCGATGTTCTGCAACATCACCGTCTTGCCGGTGCGCGGGGGCGCGACGATCAGCGCCCGCTGGCCCTTGCCGATGGGCGCGATCAGGTCGATCACGCGCGGGGTGAAGTCCTTGCCCGGCCCCTTGGCGACCGATTGGAAGTTCTCAGTCTCTAGGCGAAGCCGCTCGTTCGGATAGAGCGGTGTCAGGTTGTCGAAGTTGATACGATGGCGCACCGCGTCCGGCGGCTCGAAATTGATGGTGTTGACCTTAAGCAGCGCGAAGTAGCGCTCTCCGTCCTTCGGCGCGCGGATCTGGCCCTCCACCGTGTCGCCCGTGCGCAGGCCGAAGCGGCGGACCTGGGTCGGGCTGACATAGATATCGTCCGGCCCCGGCAGGTAGTTCGCTTCCGGGCTGCGCAGGAAGCCGAACCCGTCGGGCAGGATTTCGAGCGTGCCTTCGCCATGGATGGCCTGATCGTTCTCGGCCAGGTTCTTCAGGATGGCGAACATCATGTCCTGCTTGCGCAGGCTGGACGCGTTCTCGACTTGTAGGGATTCGGCGAAACTCAGCAAGTCCGCTGGGGACTTTGCCTTCAGTTCGGCAAGATGCATCTGGGACGCCTCGGCGACTTCTTGGATGGCAACTGGGGGGTCCGGTATCGGCGTTTCGCCATGCCTGGCGTCGGTCCCGTCCGGTGACGATGGTCGGCAGAACAGAGGAGCACTGCCTATAGGATAACCCCAATATAAGGGGAACCGGAGAAATCGTCAACAGACTAGGTGGCGAGGCACTCGGGTCGAGTCAAGCACGCGATCAAAACGGCCGGACGATCACCATAATGACAATCAGCATCACCAGCAGCGTCGGCGCCTCATTCGCGATTCGGTAGAAGCGCTGCGCCCGGCGGTTGCGGTCGTGTAGAAAATCCTTCCGCCAGCGCGAGAATGCCCCGTGCAGCCCCGACATCGCGATCACCGAGGCGAACTTGACGTGCCACCAGCCCCACGACCAGTCGATCACGCCGGGGGTCAGGACCAGCAGGACGCCGAAGGTCCAGGTCGCGATCATCGCCGGATTGATGATCTGCTTCAGCAGCCGCCGCTCCATCACCTTGAACCGCTCGCTCTCGGCCGAGCCGGGCCGGGTCTCGCAGTGATAGACGTAGAGGCGCGGCAGGTAGAACATCCCCGCCATCCAGGCGATCAGTGAGATCACGTGCAGCGCCTTGGTCCAGGGGTAGGCGTGGACCAGGAAGGGAACCGTCATGGCGCGGACCGGCGCGCGATTTCCGCCCGCAGCAGCGCCGGAAATTCGGCGAGCGACCGGAACGGCACCGCGCCCTCGGCCAGAAGGGAAGGGGCCGCGCCGTTCGGGCAAAACCCCCAACACGTCATGCCGGCCGCCACGGCCGCGCGGACGCCCAGGGGCGAATCCTCCACCACCAGGCAGGCATCCGGTCCAACCCTCTCCGCGCGCGCCGCGCTCAGGAACAGATCTGGCGCCGGTTTGCCCCGCCCGCCCGCCTCGATCACGTCCTCGACACTGTGAAGGCGGCCGGCGAGCAGCCCATCCAGCCCGGTACGGGCAAACTTCGCCGCCATCTCCCGGTGCGAGGAGTTGGACGCGACACGCCACGCCAGGCCCGAGTCGGCGACCGCTTGGATCGCCTGCTCCGCATATGGAAAAGCCACTGCCTCCCGCTCCATCCGCTCCGCCACAACCGCGGCCAGCTCAGCCTCCCAGGCCAGCGGCAAGGCATGGCCGATCCGCTCTTCGACAAGCGCGCGCATGGCATAGAACGACATGCCGGTGAAGCGCCGCTCGCATTCTTGGGCGGTGATCCGCCAGCCGAGCCCTGTCAGCACGCCGGCCACGACCCGATTGCAGACCGGCTCACTGTCGATCAGAACACCGTCGCAATCAAAGATGACGAGACGCAAGGGGCTCATGACTCGATGCCCAACAGGGTCGCGATCCGCGCGCGCGCTTCTTCCAGAATCGGAAACGGCACCGCCCCCGCATGGACAATCGGGCGTGCCAGCGTGTCGATGCTGCGCGTATGCGAGATCAGCACCTCCCCGGAGACCGCCAATCCAGCGGGCAAAATCAAGCTTGAACTCCATCCGCGAATCCGCGACGTAATCGGGCACACGAAGGCGAGCCGGCTCACTTCCCAGAAGGGACGCGGGGAAATGACCAGGGCAGGGCGGCGCCCGCCCTGTTCGCGGCCAACGCGCGGGTCGAACTCGGTCCAGATCAGGTCGCCAGCATCAGGCGCGTAATCAATCGCCAATAATCTCGCGTCCCTTATCAGGCCCCCAATCAAATGCGTCGCGGATTTCCGGCGTCACATTGGCGAGCAACTCATTGAGCGTGAACCTTGGCCGTCGAGGCGAAATCACGATCCGGCCCTGCTCAGCCACCACCTCGACCGGCGACCCGTTTCGCAACCCAAGCTGGCTCGCGACTTCCTTCGGAATCCGCACTCCCAGACTGTTTCCCCACTTGCTGACGGTGACAATCACGGCGCGGCCCCTCCGTATATACATTGGCTATCCGGTGTTGGTCCGTCAAGCGCGAACCAGGAATGGGCAGCCCGTGAAGCCCGCTGGGCAGATCCGGCCGCCGGCATGGCTGCACAAGCCCGGACCAGCCGCCCGCGCCCGCCGCACCAGCCCGGCGAGTGCGGCGATGAACAGGGGATCGTCGTTCTGCGTCGGGACGCGAAAATAGCCGGGAACCCCAAGCCGCTCAGCCAGGTGCCGGTACTCGACATCCAGCTCCACCAGGGTCTCGCTATGCTCCGAGACGAAGGCGATCGGAACCACCAGGGCCGCGACCCCATCGCGGGCCGCGCGGGCGATTTCCTGATCGGTGCTCGGCTCCAGCCATTTCTGCGGGGTCGCGCGCGATTGATAGCAGATCGCCCAATCCGGTGGCGCATCCGCGCCCCACGCCCCGAGCACGGCGCGCGCGGTGCGCTCAACCTGCCACTGGTACGGGTCGCCCGCCCGAACAATCGCCTCCGGCAGCCCGTGCGCGGAGAACAGCAGGCGGACCCTGCCCCCTTTCGACACGGCCTCCTCCCAGGAGCGTCGTGCGATTGCGGCCGTTGCCGCGACATAGGCCGCGTCCTCGGGCCAGCAGCAGACCGTCGTCACCGGCGCCACCAGCCCGACTCGGGCCGCCGCCTCGCGCCATGCGTCGAGCGAGCTGCCGGTCGTCGTGGTCGAGAATTGCGGATACAGCGGCAGCAGCACCACTTCATGCGGCTGGAAAGCCTTGACCGCGCGCGCGGCCTCCTCGCTGAACGGATGCCAGTAGCGCATCGCGACGAAGCAGCCCGCCTCAACTTCAGGCAGCGCCTTGGCCAGGGCCGAAGCCTGCGCCTCGGTGAGTTCGAGCAGCGGCGAGCGGCCGCCCAGCACCGCGTAGTTCTCCGTCGCCGGCTTCAGCCGCTGCCGGGCGATGATCCGCGCCAGGATCGGCCGGATAAAGAAGGGAACGCGCAGGATCGCCTTGTCGCGGAACAGGTTCAGCAGGAACGGGCGTATCGCCTCTGGCCGGTCTGGACCGCCCAGGTTGAACAACACGATCGCGATACGGGGCCGAATCTCAGCCGGCACGCACCCTCTCCACCAGTGCGCCGACATGCTCCGGCGGGGTCTCCGGCACGATGCCATGCCCCAGATTGAAAACGAACGGGCGCCCCCGAAGCGCCGCCAGGATGCCTTCCGTCTCGGTCCGCAATGCCGCGCCTCCCGCCAGCAGGGCCATCGGGTCGAGGTTCCCTTGCAGGGCGACACGCCCTGGAACCAGGCGGCGCGCGTGGCCTGGATCGGAAGCGGTGTCCAGCCCAACCCCGTCCAGGCCGGCCTCGGCGGCGTACTCGCCCAGCATGACCCCAGCCAGGCGTGGAAAGCCGATCAGACGCAAGGAGGGAGCCTTCGCCCGCAGCGCGGCCGCGATCCCCGCCGTCGGGCCGATCACGTACCGGCGGAACAGGGAGGGCGCGAGCACGCCCGCCCAGGAATCGAACAGCATCAACGCCTGCGCTCCCGCCTCCGCCTGCGCTGAAAGGTAGGTGATGGTGGCCTCCGTCAAGACCTCGATCAGTGCCGCGAACAGCGCGGGCTGCGCATACGCCATGTGGCGCGTGGCGGCGAAATCCTTCGATCCCCCACCCTCGATCATGTAGCAGGCCACCGTGAAGGGTGCTCCGGCGAAGCCGATCAGCGCCGCATCATGGCCCTCGGCGGCGATGCCCGCGCGCGCGCGCCGCACTGTCTCCAGAACCGGGGCGATCGCACCGGGCAGCCGGTCGCGATCCAGCGCCGCGAGTCCGGCCTCGTCCCGTAGCTTGGGCAATGCCGGACCCTCGCCCTCTTGGAACGTCAAGCCGTGTCCAAGCGCCCAAGGCAGGATCAGGATGTCGCTGAACAAGATCGCCGCGTCGAATCCGAACCGCCGCAGCGGCTGGAGCGTCACCTCGGCGGCCAGCTCGGGCGTGGTACACAGGCTGATGAAGCCGCCCGCCTTGGACCGCACGGCCCGGTACTCAGGCAGATAGCGGCCAGCCTGCCGCATGAGCCACACGGGCGGCGGCCACACCGCTTCGCCGTCCAGGGCGCGCAACAGGCTCAGCCGCGATCCGCTTTCCATGCACCCTCCTATCACAAGGACAGAGAAGAATAAGAGACTCGGGAGAAGGGGTACATGGGGCTGTGGACGACGGGGTACCCCGGGGGGCCAGGGACAGGCACTCAATCACCCACAGAAGAGTCGGCCGGCAACCGCTTGGCATATCTGGAAGATCACGTGTTTTTCCCACGACTCCCATCGCCGGGCGCGCATCCGTCCCCTCGGCACGCCTGAGTCGGGGATATCCCCGACTCCTGAGTCGCGCGGATCGCCGCCCCTCAGATCCTCCCCCTTTTCCCCATGACTCACGCTTGAGTATGCTGCGCGCATGGTCCGCGACCGGATGAACCTGCACCTTGTCTCCGACGCCACCGGAGAGACGCTGAACGCGATCGCCAGGGCGACGACGGTGCAGTTCGAGCACTCACACATCATCTACCACCGCTGGAGCCTGATCCGGACCCGCTTCCAGCTCCATCGCGTGCTGGAGGGCATCGAGGCCGAGCCTGGTCCGGTGCTTTCGACCCTGGTGGACCGGGCGCTGCGCTCCGACCTGGACAGCACGTGCCAGCGGCTTGGCGTGCCGGTGGTCAATGTGCTCGATCCGGTGATGAACCTGCTGCAAGACTATATCGGCGAGCAGGCCTCCGCCCGGCCGGGCCGGCAGTACGTGCTGAACGCCGACTACTTCCAGCGGATCGACGCGATGCACTACGTGCTGGCCCATGACGACGGCCAGGCACAGGCTGGCCTGTCCGAAGCCGACGTGATCCTCGTCGGCGTCTCGCGCAGCTCCAAGACGCCGACCTGCTTCTATCTCGCCAATCGCGGCATCAAGGCGGCCAATATCCCCCTGGTGCCCAACCTTCCGGAACCGGAAGGGTTGGAAACGATCGCGCGGCCGATCATCGGCCTGACCTTGGAGGCACCCGCGCTGATCGAGATCCGCCGCCACCGGCTGCGCCTGATCGCCAGCTCCACGTCCAGCCAAGCGGTGATCCGGCAGGGCGGCAGCGAGTATGTGGACGAGGAGGCGGTCAAGGCCGAACTCCTCTGGGCGCGGCGGCTCTGCAACCGCCGCGGCTGGCCGGTGATCGATGTCACCCGCCGCTCGATCGAGGAGACCGCGGCCACTGTGCTCCACCTGATGGAGGCGTGGCACGAGCGCCGCCGCAAGATGGAAGCCGCCCGCGCTAGTGACGGACCAAGTCCAGCTTGAAGGTGCAGCGCGGCTGGTGGACGGTGGCGTCCATCACGCCGCTCGCGATCCGCCCGAACATGTGGACCGGCGTCTCGTACTTGGTCTGTGCGTAGACGGGCCGCGCGGCGTAGCGGTCAAACGTCCCGTCCGGCGCGATTGGAACCACCATGGGGGCGCCATCGATATCGGCGCTGAACCGGCTGTCCCGGACAACCAGTGGTGGCGCCTGCCAGTCGCAATGCCAGTCGGGCGAGCTGAAGCCGACGAGACGTGTGGTGCCGGAATAGGTGCCGTCATACGGCCCCGGCACCGGCGGCGGCAGGCTGGTGCAGGCCGCAAGCAACGCCACCATCCCGGAACACAGGCTGGCCGCGCGCAGCCTCATCCGGCCTCGTCCAGCGCCCGGCGGATGTGATCGGCGCTCGCGCGCAGGGAAGCGCGCTCCTGGTCCGTCATCTTCGGTGTGATCGTCCGAACCACGCCCGCGCATCCCAGCACGGCGGGCAGCGACAAGGTCACGCCATACTCGGCGCTGAAGGCGCCGATCGGCAGGACCGCGTGCTCATCCCGCGCCACGATCTCGGCGATCCGGGCGCACACCATGCCGATCCCAAGCTGGCTGGCCCCGGTCCCCTCGATGATGGTGATGTTCGCCTCGCGAACCTCCCGCTCGACCGCCTCGCGCACCTCGTCGTGTGACCGCTCGCCCAGCGCGTCCAGGATGGGCAGCCCGCCGACCCGCGCCGAGGACCAGAGGAACACGGCCGAGGTGCCATGCTCGCCGAGCACCATCGCCTCCACCGCGCGGGGGTTGACCGCGAGCTTGCGCGCGAGGTGAACGCGAAAGCGGAGACTGTCGAGGAAAGTGCCCGTGGAGAGCACCCGCAGGCCAGGCGCGACCTGGCGCGCGATGTCGGCTAGCGCATCGGGCGGATCGGTCACGATCAGCAGGATGCAACCCGGCGCCGCCTCCGCCACGCGCGGCACGATGTCGCGGAAGATCTCGGCGTTCTTCGCCAGCAGCTTGAGGCGGCCTTCCGTGTCGCCGCGATCCGTGGCTCCGCCCGTCTTCTCGTTGATGCCGGCGGTCAGCATGACCAGCCCCGCGCCCCGGACATCGCCATAGTCCCCCGCGCGCAGGATCACGGAAGGCGACAGGGCCGCGCCGTACTGGATGTCCGTCACCATGCCCTCCGCCCGCTCGCGCGTGCGGTCCACGACGACGATCTCGCTGGCCGGGCCGCGCAGGACCGTAGCGAGAAGACACGCCTGCCCAACGGCGCCGGCGCCTATAATGGCGAGTTTCATCGATGCGTCCCCTTCTCCCGTCCAGCCGTGAAATGGGACAGAGGAGGAAGCCTTGAAGCCTCCCTCTCCTCTTGCGGAGGGTGGCGGGGAGTCACACCGCGCGCACTACCGCGCCCGCGCGCTCTGCTCCAGCAACTTCTCGATCGGATCCCACACGAACGCGGTCTGCACCACGGGCCGGCCGCCCACCATGATCGTGGCATCGGCCACCGCGCGGCCGCCAAGCCGCTCATAAAACCAGCGGCTCGGGTTGTCGCGCAGCACCCATAGGAACAAGGTGCGGCAGCCCGCTTCGAGAAGAGAGGCAGCCGCCGCGCGGACCAGGCGGCGGCCCAATCCACGCTCGTGCCAGTCGTCCAACACGTACAGCGTCTCGATCTCGCCATCGGCGAGGCGCCGCCCCATCACATCGCTCCAGCGGGCGGGTCCGGACGTGGCGAAGCCGACAAGCCGCGGCATCGCGCCCTCTGGCACGTCGAGGCCCGAAGCCATGGCGACATGCACGCCGCCCCCGGCACGGATCGTGGCCTCGTAATGTGCCGCCTGACGCGCCACCGACATCCGGGCGAGAAAGTCGCTGGGAAGGATGCCCGGATACGCGCTCTGCCAGGCGGCGACATGGACCGCGCCGATCCCCGGCGCGTCAGCCGGCCGGGCACGGCGGACCGCGATCATGCCGGCACCTCCCCCCGGCGCTCCAGCACGGCGATGAAGAAGCCGTCCGTGCCGTGGCGGGCCGGGGTCAGGGCCAAGAACCCGTCCTGCTCAGGCGCGGGGCCGGATAGAGTCCAGACGCGCTGGGCGGGAACCGGCGTGAATTCGGGATGGCGGTCCAGGAAGGCGGACACGGGCTGCTCATTTTCCTCTGGGAGAAAGGAGCATGTAGCGTAGATCAACTTCCCGCCAGCGCGAACAAGTTTTGCGCCGGTCTCAAGGACTGTTTCTTGCCTGGCACGAAGTTCGGCCAAGTCCTGCTCAGTCAGGCGCAGCCGGGCATCCGGATTGCGCCGCCACGTCCCGGTACCGGTGCAGGGCGCATCCACCAGCACCCGGTCGAAGGTGCCAGCCCGGCGCTTGATCAGCTTGTCGCCTGGCGCGAGCAGGTGACGCTCCACATTTGACACGCCCGCGCGCCGCAGCCGCCGAATCGCGGCATCAAGCCGGGGAGCGGAGATGTCGCAGGCCAGCAGATGTCCGCGATTTGCCATCGCCATCGCGAGGGCGAGGGTCTTGCCGCCCGCTCCGGCGCACAGATCGCCCACCCGCATCCCCGGCCGCGCGTCGGCGAGGAAGGCGGCGATCTGGCTGCCCTCGTCCTGGATCTCCACCAGGCCCGATTGGAACGCCCGTCCGGTCGTCACCGCCCGGCGCTCCGCGACGCGCAGCCCCCAGGGCGAGATCGGGGTTTCCACCGCCTCGATCCTTTCCGCCGCGAGCGCCTCCCGCGCCTGCCCGCGCGTCGCCTTCAGCAGGTTGACACGAAGGTCGAGCGGCGCCGGTGCGATCCATGCCGCCGCCTCGGCGGGCAGCGCGTCACCGAAGCGCGCCTCCAAGCGGGGCATGATCCAGTCCGGCACTTCCAGCCGCACGGGGAGGGGCATCTGTGGGTGATCGAGCGTATGACCCTCGATTTCCGCGAACACCCTTCGTTCGGTGGCGGAGAGCGGCGCGGGCGCGAAGCGTCCGCCGGAGAAGGTCTGCTCCAGGCCGGACAAGTGCCAGCCCTCGGTCAGCAGCGAGGCACCCACCAGCAGTCGGGGCGCCGCATCGCACCCCGCCCGCGCCAACCACCAACCCAGCCGCCGCCACGCGCGCAGGACGCGCCAGACCCGATCGGACACGGCCCGCCGGTCCCCCGATCCGATGAAACGGCGGGCACGGAAGAAGTCGTTGGCGACAGCATCGGCCGGACGGTTGGGCGCCGCCTCGATCGCGGCGAGCAGGTCGATTGAGGCGGCGACGCGGGCGGCGGGGGTCACGTCCCGGGAAGAAGCGGCACTCCCATTTCCGCCGCTGCGTCGCGCAAAGCGCGATCAAGGCTCGCGAGGGACAAGCCCCGCCGCAGCGCCAGCTCAAGGTAGCTCGCATCGTAAAGGCTCAGCGTGTAAGAAAGCGCAAGCCGGAATGTGATGTCGAGGGCACGAGTCGGCGTTTCGCAGTCAAGCATGACCGGCAGCGCACGAAGTCTCTCCAAAATCTTCTCTGTCTCCGTGCTGCTAACATGGCCGCGCCGTCGGCGAACCAGCACAGTGTTGCCAACTTCGAGATGCCAAAGAGCCGGGACGAACGCGCCCTCGTCTGGGATGCGGGCCAAAATCTCGCTGGCCACTTCAGCTTTCCTCTCGCCCCGTAGGACCGCCGCAAGGGCGATCGACGCATCCAGTACGAATGCCATGCTCAGTACTTATGGCCCTCATGCCGCGCCGCCAGAAGCTCCTCAAGTGTAATCGGGGCCACCCCCTCCCGGCGCAGTTCCTCACGAAGGTCGAAGATGGCTTGAACGGCCGCTCTTGCGCTTGCTACGTCATACGCCACCGCCGGTGCTGGTGTCATCCGCGCGACTGGCCGGCCGGACCGGGCGATCGTCACCTCCTCTCCCCGTTCCACCCGATCAAGCAGTTCAGCCAAGTTGGCGTCCTGCTCTTCCACTACGCTCTGCATCGTCATGCCCATGGCTGGAAGTTAGGCCCGTTCCCCTGGGTCTTCCAGCGGCACGTTCCTCAAATCTCGCAATTCAGCAACGCTGCCCCGCAACCCATACTCGTCCGGCCGCCCCGCGCGGTTCACCCAGAACACCTGGAAGCCGAAACTCCGTGCGCCGAAGGCATCCCACGGGTTAGACGAGAAGAACGCGACCTCGGAGGCAGGCACGCCAAATCGTTCCGTCGCCAAGCGGTAAACGCGCGGATCGGGCTTGTACACGCCGACCGCCTCGACACTCAGGACATCGTCCAGCAAGCCGGCAATGCCGGCAGCCTGCACCGCCTCTGCCAGCATCCCCGGCTCCCCGTTCGAGAGGATGGCGCGCGCGATCCCCTTCGCCATCAACCCGCGCAGCATCTCAGGCACTTCGGGAAACGCGTCGAGCCGGCGATAGGACCGGAGCACATCGGCCAACAAGGCGGCATCGTCGATACCGTGGCGGGCGGCCACCACGGCCAGCGCGTCCTGCGCGAGCCGCCAGAAGTCGCGATGCAACGCCAGACCTGCGAGGCTGCGAACCCAGGTGTATTCGAGATGTTTGCCGCGCCATTCCTGACTGATGCGCTGCCACTCCGGCCCAAGCCTCCCGGCATGGGCGCGCATCGCCGCGTCCACATCGAGCAGCGTGCCGTACGCATCAAAAACCGCAACGCGCGGCATCATGCTACTCCTGGCGGTAGTTCGGTGCCTCGCGGGTGATCGCCACGTCATGGACGTGGCTCTCGCGCAGGCCGGCACCGGTCAGGCGGCGGAACCGCGCATGACGGTGCAACTCATCGATATCCCGGCAGCCTGTATAGCCCATGCCGGCGCGCACCCCGCCCACGAGCTGATGCACCACCGCCGAGACCGGCCCCTTGTAGCCGACCCGGCCCTCGACTCCCTCGGGAACCAACTTGAGCTGGTCCTTGATATCTTGCTGAAAGTAGCGATCGGCGGAGCCGCGCGCCATCGCGCCGAGGCTGCCCATGCCGCGATAGGACTTGTAGGAGCGGCCTTGGTAAAGGAACACCTCGCCCGGCGCCTCATCCGTCCCGGCGAGCAGGCTGCCCATCATCACGCTGTCCGCGCCCGCCGCGATGGCCTTCACGATGTCACCCGAATTGCGCATCCCGCCATCGGCGATGGCCGGCACGCCTCGTTCGCGACAGGCGGCGGCGCATTCCAGCACCGCGGTGAACTGCGGCACGCCGACACCGGCGACCACGCGCGTGGTGCAAATGCTGCCCGGCCCAATGCCGATCTTCACCGCGTCCGCCCCCGCCTCGATCAGCGCCAGCGCGCCCTCGGGGGTGGCCACGTTCCCGGCTACGACCTGAACGGAGTTGGAGAAGCTCTTGATCGCCTCCACCGAATGCAGAACGCCGTCCGAATGCCCGTGCGCGGTGTCCACCACGATCACGTCCACCTCGGCCTCGATCAGCGCCCACGCCCGGCTCGCGCCCGCCGCGCCGACGCCCGTGGCGGCGGCCACGCGCAGCCGGCCGAGCGCGTCCTTGTTGGCCAGTGGGTGCGCCTGCGCCTTGTCCATGTCCTTGACGGTGATCAACCCGACGCAGCGATAGGCGTCGTCCACCACCAGCAACTTCTCGATCCGGTGCCGGTGCAGCAGCCGGCGGGCCTCGTCCGCTCCGACGTCGCCGTTCACGGTGACGAGGTTTTCGCGCGTCATCAGCTCATAGACGCGCAAGCCGGGGTCGGTCGCGAAGCGCACGTCGCGGTTCGTCAGGATGCCGACCAGCCGGCCGCTGCCGCGCTCCACCACCGGGATGCCGCTGATGTGGAACCTGTTCATGAGGGCGCGCGCATCGGCCAGCGTCTCGTCGGGGTGGATGGTGACGGGGTTCACCACCATGCCGGACTCGAATTTCTTCACCTGCCGCACCTGCCCGGCCTGGGCCTCGATGTCCATGTTCTTGTGGATCACGCCGATCCCGCCCAACTGCGCCATCGCGATCGCCATGTCGCTTTCCGTCACCGTGTCCATCGCGGCGGAGACGAGCGGTATATTGAGCGGGATCTCCCGCGTCAGGCGGGTGCGCGTGTCGGTCTCGGTCGGCACCACCCGGGAATAGGCGGGAACCAGCAAGACATCGTCAAAGGCCAAAGCCTCGTCGATGCGCAGGTTGGGAGGGGGAGGCGTATCGAGAGCCATCGGCGGGCGAGCCTTTCGCGCTGCGGGCGCCCGCGCCCCGCGCCGGCTGCCCGACCTTGGCGGCCCCACATAGGCCGCGACGGGCGTGGACGCAAGCGAGGGAGACGACTCCCTCTCCCTTGCCGGCCAGGGCAATCGCATTCGGCTTCCAGACCGGTCTCCTCCCGCCGTGGCCGGATAGCCCATCGCCCCCGGACTTGGTCCGGGGGTTGGCCCGGCCACCCACGTCTTGAGCCGCCGTCAGCAAAGATGTGGGTGCCCGGCCCAGGGCCGGGCATGACGATGAAGGGATGGACCGCCACTCGCTACCCTCCCGCCTAATCGCGTCCCAGCGGCCCCCGAAACCCCGTCGCCACCACGTACAGCTCGCTCGACTCCTTCCGGCTCGCCGGCGGCTTGGCGTGGCGGACCTGGGTGAAGGCGCGCTTCATCCGCTCCAGCATCTGCCGCTCCGACCCGCCCTGGAACACCTTGCAGACGAAGCCCCCGCCCGGCGCCAGAATCCCAATGGCGAAGTCCAGCGCCAACTCGGCCAGCGCCATGATCCGCAGATGATCGGTCGCCGCATGGCCCGTCGTGTTCGGGGCCATGTCGGACAGCACGAGGTCGGCCGGCCCGCCCAACGCCTCGGCCAGCCGGGCCGGCATGGCCTCGTCCCGGACGTCGCCCTCGACCAGCGTGGCGCCTCGCACCGCCTCCACCGCCAGCAGATCGACGCCAACCACGACCCCGGCCCCGCGCCGCACCGCCACCTGGGTCCAACCGCCCGGCGCCGCGCCCAGATCCAGCACGCGCGCGCCCCGGCGGATCAGATGGAAGCGATCGTCCAGCTCGATCAGCTTGAAAGCGGCGCGCGACCGCCACCCCTCCCGCTGCGCGGCCCGCACATACGGGTCATTGAGCTGGCGCGCGAGCCACCGCTGAGAGCTTACGCTGCGGCCGCTTGCGGTGCGCACGCCGACCTTGAGGCCGCGCGGGGGCGGCGAGGGAGATCGGCTCACGGCCGGCGGGGCCGGTGTCCGGTCCGGTCGCCAGGGCGCTCGCCGCGGATCATGCGCAGCAGCATCCCCTCCCGCAGCCCGCGATCGGCGACCACCAGCTTGGGCGCCGGCCAGGCCGTGGCGATGGCGGCGAAGATGGCGCAGCCCGGCAGCACGAACTCAACCCGCTCCGGCCCCACGCACGGACTCTGCTCCAATCCCTCACGCCCCATCCCGCAGAGCCGCTCAAGGGCACCGCTTGCCTCCTCGCGGGTCAGCACCGCTCCGTCCACGAGCGGGCGACTATAGCGGAGCAGATTGAGCGCGATGCCAGCGAGCGTCGTCACCGTGCCGCTCGTGCCGAGCAGGAGCACGCCGCCGTACCGGATCTCACGGCTGATGCAGTGGATCGCCTCGAACGGCGCAAGCCGGGCGGCGATCTCCTCGGCCATGGCCTCGAATCCCGCCGGGGAAAACGCCTGCCCCGCATACCGCTCCGCCAGCGTCACCACGCCCACTGGCAGCGAAGCATAGCCGATCAGCGCCGGCGGGCGGGTGGCATCCAGGCGCACCCAGGCCAGCTCGGTCGAGCCGCCGCCGATGTCGAACAGCAAGGCGCGGCGCGCATCCCCGATCAACAACTGCGCGCAGCTCTCAAGAGCGAGCTCCGCCTCTTCGCGGGCGGATATCACGTCGATGACGAGCCCGGTCTCGGCCCGCACCTGGCGCAGGAACTCCGCCCCGTTCGCCGCCTGGCGGCAGGCCTCGGTCGCGATCGCCCGCACCCCGCGCAAGTTCCGGTTCTGCAACCGCGCGGCGCAGGCGTGCAGCGCCGTCAGCGCGCGGGCCATCGCGGCCTCGCTCAACCGGCCAGTGTGATGCAGCCCCTCGCCGAGACGGACGATACGGCTGAAACTGTCCAGGACACGGAATCCGCTGCCAGAGGCGGCGCCAACCAACAACCGGCAGTTGTTGGTACCAAGATCCAACGCGGCGAAGACGTCCGCGAAGCGGCGCGACGGCGGGGCGGGCTCGACCCCTGAGAAGGCCTGTCCCTGGAACATCCCTCTATCTTGACCCCGCTTGGCTCCGGCATTCAAGGTGCCATTTGTCTGAAACGGAGCATACCATGGCGGGGAATGCCTCGATCCGGGAGCGGGTGAAGAAGCCGCCCGCACCGACCATGATCGAGAGCTACTACAAGCCGGGCCTGGCGCGCGCCTTCCGGTACCATTTTGGTCCGGAAATCTGGCTGCACCTGGCGCACTGCCAGATGCTCCGCCGCCAACGCATCATCGGGGACGCGGACGCGCGGCGCATCCTCGCGGCGCTGCTTGATCTGCATGAAGCCGGCCCGGAGGCGCTGAAGGTCGATCACGCGCTTGAGGACATGTACACCTACGTTGAGCGGTACTTGACCGCGACGCTTGGCGCAGATGCCGGCGGGCGGCTGCACACCGGGCGCAGCCGCAACGACCTGCATGTGACGACATGGCGCATGGCGCTCCGCGCCCTGATGCTGGACGTCATGCGCAGCCTGAGCGCGCTGCGCCGGGCCGTGCTGACGCTCGCGCGCGATCATGCCGAAACGGTGATGCCCGGCTACACGCATTGGCAGCACGCGCAGCCGGTTACGCTCGGCTACTACCTGCTCGCCTTCGCCGACCATCTGGCGCGCGATTTCGCCCGGTGCGAGGCGGCCCTCCGGCGAACGAACCGTTGCCCCCTCGGCGCCGGCGCCCTGGCCACGACCGCCTTCCCCCTGGACCGCGAGAGCACCGCCGCCGCGCTCGGCTTCGAGGGTTTGGTCGAAGTCGCCTATGACGCGGTCGCCAACCGCGACGACGCGCACGAGGCGATCTCGGCCCTCGCGGTGCTGATGACCGGCCTCTCGCGCCTGGCGACGGACCTGCAAGCTTGGAGCACCTACGAATACGGTTTCATCGAGCTGGACGACGCGCACTGCTCGGTCAGCAGCATCATGCCACAGAAGAAGAACCCGGCCGCGCTGGAGCATATCAAGGCGGCGTGCGCGATGGTGACAGGTGGGCTGACCGCCACCCTGTCGGCAAGCAAGAACACTGCCTTCGCCGATGTGAGCGATGGGGTGAGCGCGCTGAACGAGCCGGTGATGGACGCGGCGGAGCGGACGCGGCGCGTGCTCGATCTCTGCGCCGACGTGCTGGGCGCGATCACGGTGGATGCCGCGCGGATGCGGCGCTTCGCCGAGCAGGGATACGGCACCGCGACCGAGCTGGCCGACGTGATCGTGCGCGAGAGTGGGATGTCCTTCCGTATGGCGCACAACATTGTCGCGAGCGTGGTTGCCGAGGCGATCGGCGCCGGGCGCGCGGCCCCCGAGATCACCGCGGCCGACCTCGACCAGGCCGCCCAGAGGCTGTTCGGTCAGCGGCTTGGCCTGTCAGCGGAGGCTGTGCGCGCCGCCCTGAACCCGGCCGAGAATATCCGCCGCCGCACGCTGACCGGCGGGCCAGCCCCGGCGACCATGCAAGACATGCTCGACCGCCGCATGGCGGCGCTGGCGGTGGATGAAAACGCGGTCGCGCGGACGGCGGAGCTGTTGGACATCGCGCGCGGCAACGTCTTCGCCGAGGCGCGAGCGTTGCTTCAGACGTAGGGCGGAACAGCGCAGCGCATTCCGCCATCCGCCCATTAAGCGGCCTATCCCGCGAAAGCGGGATTCCAGGCGAACCGCGCGGACCTCCGTGTGCTGGCCTGGATGCCCGCGAAAGGATTGTGCTGCGAAAGTCGCTTTGGCTCGCCCGAGGCCCGCCTCCCGTCATTCCCGCGAAAGCGGGAATCCAGGTCTTCCAGCGAGTTGCCGCCAGCCTGGATGCCCGCTTTCGCGGGCATGACGAGAGAAGGCGGACTTGCGCGACACAATCCGAAAGCGGGCATGACGGTAAGGGTTGAGACTAAACGCGGTTGGTATCAGGCCGCATCCTCACGCCGGTCGCGCACCTTCACGTACGCCAACTCTGCGTGCTCGGCGCAATACGGCTTCCCTGGCATCGACTCCGCGTCGCAGAACCGGAAACTCCGCGTCCCTGGCTCCCCGATCGGCCAGCAGCACGTCACCACCCGGCCATAGGGACGGGGCGGGACCGCCGCGAGACGCGGCACCGGAGCGGGCTGGG
>DATFDN010000086.1:0-6472 GCA_035252035.1 Acetobacteraceae bacterium
CCTGCTCGCCACCGGCAGCTTCGACGGGACCGCCCGGCTGATCGACACGGGCACCAGTCGCGAGGTCGCCCGCATCGCGCACGGCGACCTGGTGCAGAAGGTTGCGTTCAGTCCCAAATCGGACCTTCTCGCCACGGCCACCGGAAAATATGAGCGCATGGCGCGGCTGATCGATACCGGCGGCGGCGCCAGCGTCGGGCGTTTCCGAACCGCAAAGCCGCCGCTCAGCATCTCGCTCAGCGCGGACAGCCGCCTCATGGCGATCGCCAGCGCCGACCACGCCGTGTCGCTGGTGCGCTTGTCCGATGACGCGCTGCTAGGCCGTTTCTCGTATCCGGCTGCCGTCTCCGCCGCCCTGCTCAGCCGCGATGGCCGATACCTGGCGGTCGCGACCGGTGATGGCACGACCGAGCTGCGCGAGATCGCGACTGGCCGCGTCATCCACATCCGCCAGAACGACGCGGTGAACGCCGTCGATTTCAGCCCGGACGGCGCGCTGCTCGCGCTCGCCAGCAAGGATCGCTCGGTCCGGGTGGTCGAGACCGCGACCGGGAACGACGCCGCCTCGCCGATCATCCACGAGGCCCCCGTCAGCATCGTCCGCTTCAGCTACGACGGACGCTGGCTCGCCACTGCCAGCGCCGATGGCACCGTCCGTCTCCTGGATTGGCGCGACAAGGCGACCTGGATGACGCTGCATGTCGGCGGCCCGCTGAATGCGCTCGACTTCAGCCCCGACAGCCGGCTTCTCGCCACCGCCGGCGATGATTTCACGGTGCGTCTGATCGATGTGGCGCAACGCAAGGAACGCTACCGGATCGCCGGGCGCGACAAGATGCAGAGCGTCGCCTTCAGCCCCGACGGCACGCTTCTCGCGACCGCCAGCCAGGACGGCACGGCGCGGGTGATCGCGGTCGCGACCGGCAAGGACGCGCTCACGCCGATCCAGGAGCAGCTTCCGGTCAACAATGTCTATTTCAGCCCGGATGGCCGCTTTCTCGCGACGGTGAACGAGGGCGGCGTCGCCCAGGTGTTCGACACGCGCAGCGGCAACGAGGTGGAGCGCGTCAAGCGCGACGGCCCAGTCACGACCGTCGCCTACACGCCCGACGGGCGCCTGCTCGCGCTCGGCAGCGGCGGGGAGGACAGCGAGGTGAGTCTCGTCTGGGCCGATCCGCAACGGACGATGGACCTGCTCTGCACACGGCAGGGACGGAACATGAGCGTTGACGAATGGAACTACTACGTCGGCGGATCGGAGGCGTGGCGGCCGACTTGCCCCGGCTGGCTCTCGCCCTGACCGCGCTGCTGCTGCTCGCTTCCTGCGCCCATCCCAGCGCCGATTTCGACCATGCCGCCGCATCGCTCGGCTTACGGCGCGTGGTCGTTCCAGGCGGTGCCTTCCATCACGCGGTCTACCTGCACGACGGCGCGCGGACCGGCACGTTGCATCTCTATATCGACGGCGACGGCACGCCCTGGATGGGCGGGTACCCGACCGCCGACCCCACGCCGCGCAACACGCTGGTCCTGCGCCTGATGGCGCGCGATCCGGCGCGATCGGCCTATGTGGGCCGGCCCTGCTACAACGGCATGAACGATGCCGCCTGCGCGCCGCCCCTGTGGACGCGCGACCGCTACGGGCCGGAGGTTCTCGACAGCATGACGGAGGCGGTGCGCCGCCTGTTGGCAGCGGAGCGGGAACAGGAGATCGCCTGGTTCGGCCACAGCGGCGGCGGCACGCTCGCCGTGCTGCTCGCCCCACGCTTCACCGAGACGCGCGGCGTCACCACCATCGCCGGCGTGCTCGACACCGCCGCATGGGCGAGGGCGGTCGCGCACGAGGATCTGGGCGGCTCGCTCAATCCCGCCGATCAGCAGCCGCTTCCCCCCGCGATCCGCCAGCGCCATTACGCGGGCGCGGATGATCCCGTGGCGCCGCCGCGCCTGATGGAAGCAGGCGCCCGCCGCCTTGGCGGGCACTTGATCGTAGTGGAGGGATTCGACCACGCCTGCTGCTGGGAGCAGGCATGGAACGCCATTCTCGCGGAAGCGCCGGATTTCTAAAACGCGTACGCCACCCCCAACGTCCCCCCATAGCTCTCGTAGCGGCCATTGCCGACGACCCTGCTGAAATCAGCGAACGCGCGCAGCCGGTTCGACAACACCGCCGTGACATGCACGCCGAGCACGCCGAAATCGCTGGCTGGCTTCTCGCTGTAGAAGGTGAAGGGGACTCCCGGCGCTTCGACGAATTGCGCGTGGATCAGGCGCTGGTACGCCTCGAACTCATGCACCCAGCTCGCCGTGATGCCTGGCAACACAATGGCGAAGTCGGTCGCGATCACGATGTTGGCCGCCGCGCCGATCACGCTTTGCAAGGAGTTCTGGTCCACCGACCCGTAGCGCAGCTCCAGCCCGGTCTGCCCGGCTTCGGTGTAGCCGTCCACCGCGAAGTGGCCCGCGTTGAGGCCGATCCGTGGTCCCAGGCTCAACCGGCCCAGGCGCCAATCGTAGCCCGCGAGGATACTGCCCTCGTAGGCATTCTCCCCCGGCGTGCCGGTCACGATGCCTCGCGCGAGAATCGTCCCGATTGGTTGCAGCGCGGCGATGGGACCACGGTTGCGCGTGTTGCTCATGCGCGCATAACCAATCTCGGTGTCGATGAACGCGCCGTCGAACGGCGCGAAGGAGGCGAACAGAAACGGCCGGTACGTTGTGACGTGGAAGCCGCCAAGCCGATCGTCGAAACTGCCGTGCAAGGTGCGATAGTTGAAACCCACGCCATAGGTCAGCCAGCTCGCCGGGTGCGCCCCCAAGCCCACCACCACCGAGCCATCAGCGCCGTGATAGCCCTCCTCGAACCCGTCGGTGCGATGGGTCACGCTGTCGCCCCCGGTGGCGACGAACAGGTTGAGGTTGTTGGCGAGCCGATACACCTGGCTGTCGGCGCTGCCGCCCGATCCTCTCGCCTCCGCCTCGGCGATCTCCTCCTCCTTGGATTGCTGGCGCTGCGTGGTCGATAAGGGCGTGGCGGTGATAATGCCGGCGCCGGAGACGTCCAGGTTTTGGATGTTCCCTTTCGCCCCAGCGCAGATCGCGGTGATGTGCAGCCCGAGCCCGGCCAGCGAACCACTGCAAATATGGATCAGGGTGATCGTGTTCGCGCCGTTGAAGGTTCGCGGATCCACCTGCGCCCGCGCCGGTCGGAGCATGACAAATGGCAGGAGGGTAAGGAGCGCCACGCCCATACCCTTGCGAATCGGATCGCGCACGCGGCCAACCTCCCCGGCGAGAATGGACTCGCCCTTATTCTTGACCACATACTATGGCGTTCCAAGGCGTTTCGGTAAATCAATTTCGGGACGCCTGCCGAACAGGGAACGCCGCGCGATGCTGGCTGCCGTCCTAGACACATACATCGTCTGGCATCCCGACGACACGGCCGGGCGGGCGGTTGCGGACACGTTCATCGCGTGTTTCCACGGCGATCAATTCACCGGCCTGCTCGGCGGCGCGATCGAGGTCTATGTGCGCAGCCGGGGTTGGCGCGGTGAGGGGGACGCGCCGCGCCCGATCCCGCTGCCCGGCACCGTGTCCGCCACTGCCCCCGCGCGCTACGCCGCCGTTGTCCCGCTGCTCGGCAACGAACTCGCCTTCGCCGTGGAGTCCGCCGCCTCGCCCTGGGGCGCCTGGCTCCAGGGGCTGCTCGACGCCCAGGCCGCCGCGCCGGAGCGCATCGGGATCTATCCCTTGGCGCTCGATCCGGATGCAACGAACGCGAGCAGATTGGGCACGATGTTCAACCGCTTCCAGCAGCTCGCCCGGCCGGACCCCGCGGCCCCCCCGGAGCCGGAGGCCGAGCTGCGCTGCCGCGACCTCGCCCAAGCCCTCGCCCAGCTTCTCACCGGGCGTGACGCGCAACACCGAATCTGCGTTTTCATCAGCCACACCAAGCGTGCCAGCGGCGAGGACGAGCGCGCTCTCGCCGGGCTGATCGATTCCCTGCGCCGGATCATCGCCTGCACGCGCCTCGCCGCCTTCTTCGACGCCAACGACCTGCAACCCGGCGAGGATTGGGACCAGCGCCTGCGCCGTGCCGCCGGCCACAGCGCCCTGCTCGCCCTGCGCACGGACCGCTACGCGAGCCGCGATTGGTGCCAGCGAGAAATGGCGATCGCCAAGCGCGCCGGAATGCCGATCGTGGTGCTGGAGTCGCTCGCCCGCGGCGAGGAGCGCGGCTCGTTCCTGCTCGACCACGTGGCCCGCGTGCCGGTCCGCCACGACGCGAGCGGTTATGAGCTTGCCGGGTTGCGGCGCGGACTCAACCTGCTCGTGAGCGAGTGCCTGAAGCACGCGCTCTGGCGCGAGCAGGAGGCGATCGCCCGCGAAGCTGGGTTGACCAACATCGCCTGGTGGTCCCCGCACGCGCCGGAGCCGGTTACGTTCGCGCGCTGGCTCGGCGCGGAGGGCGCGGCCGCGCGCGAGGCGCCGGGCGGCATCCTGATCCTGCACCCGGAGCCTCCCTTGACCCGCGAGGAGCAGGCCGCCCTGCACGAAATCGCCGCGCTCGCGGGCATCCGGGCCAGGCTCGACGTGCTGACCCCGCGCACGCTCGCCGCCAGGGGAGGTGGGTGATGGCTGACGCCACGCTTCTGCCGCCGGGGGCGCTCGCCGGGCTGCGGCTGGGGATCTCGGTCTCCCCCAGCCCCGATCTCGACCGGCTCGGCTTCACCGAGGCGCATTTCCGCCTCGCGCTCGGCGAGATCGCCCGCCTGGTCCTGGTCGGCGGCGGCACGCTCGCCTATGGCGGGCATCTGGAGCCGGACGGCTACACGAGCTTCCTCGCCGACGAGCTGCAACGCTACGGCCGCCGCCGCGACCGCCCGCTGCTGATCTGCCTCGCCTGGCCGGAGCACCGGCGCATGGCGCTCTCGGCGCTGGCCGCGCGCCGGCGCGCGCTGGGCCTCTTGGGCGAGATCGTCTGCCTGGATCCGGACGGCCAAGCAATCGATCCGGCCCTCGGGCGTGGCGAAGACCCCGCCCCGGTGAACGATCCCGCGACGCAGGCCCGCGCGCTCACCGGGCTGCGCCGCTTCATGCGCGGGCGCACCCAGGCCCGCGTGATCCTCGGCGGGCGGCGGCATGGCTTCCAGGGCCGCTATCCGGGCTTGCTGGAGGAGGCGCTGATCGCGCTAGAGCCGCCCGAACCCCAGCCCCTCTATCTCGCCGCCGGGTTCGGCGGCGTGACCGCCGACATCGCCCGCGCGCTCGATCCCGACGCGATGAATTGGCTGCCGCCGGATGCGAGCGCGCCGCCGGATGACCCACGCCTCGCCGAAGGTCTCGCCGCCCTGCCTGCTCCCCCGCCCGGAGACGGGCTCGCCAATGGCCTGACCGCCGAGGAGAACCGCACCCTGATGGCGACCCACCGGCCAGGCCAGATCGCGGCCTTGGTCAGCCTGGGGCTGGGGCGGCGCTTTGCCGCGCGGGCCTGAGACACCGATGGCGGACGACGCGCGGCCCATCACCGCGTCCTATGCCGAGCGCGAGCGGCGCTGCGCCTTCTACTTCGACCGGACACTGGCTGGGCAGCGGCAATGGTACGGGCGCAAGGCTAGCGCCTATAAGCGGCGCGCCGAGGCGCTCGCTCTCCTCGTCATCGCCGCCGGCGCGCTGGTGGCCTTCATCCCGGCCTTCGGCGCCGATCCGTGGGTGCGGATCACGACCGGGGCCTTGGGCGCGCTGGTGGCGGTCATGGAGGGCTGGCAGCGGACCGCGCGCTATGCGGAGAGCTGGACCGCGTACCGCGTCGCATCGGAAAAGATGAAGCGCGAGCAGCGTCTCTACCTGACCGGCGCCGGCCCCTATCGCGGGGCCACGGACGAAGACGCCGCCTTCCTGCGATTCGTGGAGGCGATCGAGGCGGTGATCGCGGAAGAGCAGCAGATCTACTGGCGCGACCGGGGCACCGAGACGCGCCCGGCGACCGACCGCGAGTAGCCTCGACTCCCTCTCCGCCCTCGGAGGCAGGGCGATTGGCTCCTGTACACCTCTCCCGCTTAGCGGGAGAGGTCGGCGCGCAGCGCCGGGTGAGGGTCGCGCAGGGCTGCAAGGATCGTATCGGCGACATGCTCCGGGTTGGCAAGAATGTCAGTATTCCAGAACCGAATCACGCGCCAACCGCCCGCGTGAAGCCAGGCGGTGCGGCCCGCGTCCGCGGCCGACTCGGCGTGCTGTCCGCCGTCCGCTTCGACAATCAAGCGCGCGGCGATGCAGGCGAAGTCGGCGATGAACGGACCGATCGGGTGCTGGCGGCGGAATTTGTGGTCAAGGAAGCGGCGGTTGCGCAGCATCCGCCAGAGGGCGTGTTCGGCATCGGTCTGGTGGTGGCGCAGGTGTCGGGCATGGCGGCTGGCCATGCGGTATTGTGGGTAAGGTGAGGTGAACGAGGTGCTAACGCTCGGCCCTC
>DATFDN010000087.1:0-3238 GCA_035252035.1 Acetobacteraceae bacterium
CGGACCCGGCCCGAACAGGTTCGACACGCTCAGCGCGCTGGATGCCTGGGTCACGCAAGGTCAAGCGCCGGACGGCATCGTGGCGACGCACTACCAGGACAACGACCCGACCAAGCCCGTCACCCGCACCATGCCGCTCTGTCAGTTCCCCGAGCAGGCCACCTATGACGGCACTGGGGATGTGAACCAGGCTTCGAGCTGGAGCTGCGCGCCGAACAGCAAGCTGTTGGAGGTTGGTCCGGATGGCGAGCAGGCGGGGCTTTCTTCCGGCGGGTAGTTTTTAGTGTCTGTCCGAGAACTTCTTCTAGAAGATCAGTCGGTTCTGCTCTCCCTCGTCATTCCCACGAAAGCGGGAATCCAGGCAGGCCGCATGATCTTGCTGGTCGCCTGGACCCCCGCTTTCGCGGGGGTGACGCAACTCTCCTGAAAAGGCAGGCACTGTTCTCGGACAGGCACTTAGGGGAACGAACCCCTCCCCTTTGGGGGAGGGGTAAACCGTGCCGACTCTACTGAGCACTCAGCGGAAGCAGCAGCCCGTCCGGCCAGGGAGCGTTGGGGCCAGGATCGAGCCCCAACGGCTCGGTCAGGTTCCGCCGGACGATAGCGCCGTAACCGCCAACCTCGGCCTCCATCTCGGATCGCCACGCCGGACGCAAGCCGGGAAGCGGGCCGCGCGCCGGAAGCGCCAGCCTGTCGCCAAGGATCAGCGCGTCCATGATCCACGCCACCAGTGCCGACCAGTGCCCGTCCGACACGCTCGTGGCCGCGATCAGGGGCGAGAGCGCCAGCGACGCCGGAAGCAGCCGGCTTCGCAGCCGACTGATGCTGCCGGCGCGGCGCATCGCCGCGAGTTGAGTGGCCTCCCCGACCACGGCCTGGCAGCGCTGGGCGTTGTAAGCGTCCAGCATTTCCACCTCTTCCCCGAAGCTCAGCCGCGCGATGGTCAGGTGGTTGCGATTGACGGCGGCCTCCAACGCGCGCTGCGCCGCGCTGCCGATCAGCAGGCAGACCGGGCGGCCGTCAAGATCGCTGATGTCGTGGACCGGCGCGGTCTCCGGCACCATCAAGGCGATCCGCTCGATGAAGACGACCGGACCGGGCAGGATATTGGCCGCGAGACTCTGCCCGGCGACCGCGTCGCCGGTCAGGAACGACAGATCATCCGTGCCGTGCCGCACGGCGTCGAAGTCGCGATCCGAGCCGTAGATGCGGAAGCCGACCCGGCCGCCCGGCCCTAGCACCGCGACCCCGACCGCCCGGCACAGGTCAACCGCGAGTCCCACGATTTGCCCATCCAGCATGGGCCACGCGACGCCCGGCTTCGCTTCCGCCCCGCAGCGCACGAGGCCCGCCGCGCGCACGCGATCGAGCACCGCGTCCGCGGCGCGGGCGGGCAATGCGCTAAACATGAGCATCACCGCCGTCAGCAGCAGCGCCCAGATCCGGCGCATCTACGGCCTGGCCGTGTTGTATTGCGGCAAGGTCGCGGGCAGCGTGTTGAAGCCCGCCGGCGCGGTGGTCGTGATGTTCTGGCGCTTGTCCTCGGGCGTCATGCCGATCGCGGCGCAGCCCTTGCCGTCGTAGTGCGGCAGCTTGCCAATGACCTCGTCCGGTATCATCGCGTACTCGCCCGGCAGGGGCGGCATCTCGCCGGTCAGGCGGCGCGGCTCGAAGGCGGAGAGCAGGTCGTCGGTGATCGGCGTGTTGATGTCGCGCGGGCCGAGATAGTGCTGCACGAAGCCGCCCGGTCCATTGAACCGCGGGTCGGTGCCGGCCAGCAGGGCCTGCCTCTCGTCCGGCAGGCTGGCGAGCGGGGGCAGGTCGAACAGCGCCTCGATCGTCTCCATGACGGCGTTGTGGTCGCCTTCGGCGTGCGAGACCACATGCGCGCGCGCGTAGGGTGACAGGACGATCATTGGGATGCGAATGCCGCGCGCGAGCGGCAGCATGTCGGGGCCGTAGGACAGGATGCGCGGCGGCACGTGGTCGTAGAAGCCGTCCGACTCGTCATAGGTGATGACGATCATGCTCTGCGCCCACAGCGGCGGACGGCTCGCCACCGCGTTGATGACGCGCGCCGCCATCGCCTCGCTGATCTGGCGGTCGCTATAGGCCGGATGATCGTCGTTGCCGTCCTTGGCCGCGTTGATAGCGGCGATATCAGACGGCGTGAGGCCCGAAACAGCCGGAAAGTTCGGGTTCTGGATCGGGGGCTTCTGGCCCGCGATGTTGCCGAAGCCGCCGCGGATGTAGAACACGCCGTGCTCCGGGACACGGCCAGCGTCGAGATCGTTGAAGAAGTCCCCAAGCCCTCGCAAGCTGTCCTGCTCGGCGGGATTGTCGGCGAGATAGCCGAAATACTGCGCCGCGTTGTGATGGCTGACATACTCGTTGTGGGTGGCCACCCCAGGCGGGTCGGTCGGCTCGTGATCGTAGCCTTCCTGGTACCAGCGCCACGGGACCGGGCGCCCCGCCCGCGCGGCGATGAAGGGGATGTCCTGACGTATGTCCGCAAGCTCGGAGTCGGGCGCGCGATCCCGCGCCATCGCCCCGGCCACATCGCGACCAGCGAAGGTCAGCGGCAGCGTGGCGAAGGTCAGGTTGGAGGCGATGTTGGTGTTGGCGTAGCTCTCCCTGCCCTGTGCGCCGCGCGGCTCCTGGTCGTTCGAGGTGTCGAACTGCGATCCCCAGAAGGGGTTCGGATCCTTCACCAGCGGTGGTCCCTGTGTGGTGCCGGAGGCGCCGTTCACCTGATGTGGCGTGCCTTGCGGGCCGTGCTTGACCCATTGCGTCTCGCCCGACTGCCCGGCGATCATCGCGATGGCGTTCGGCGTCGAGGGCGTGTCCTCGGTGGCGAAGATGTTGTCGAACAACACGAAGCGGTTGGCGTAGTTCCAGAGGAACGGGATGGTGTCGCAGTCGATGTGGCTCATCACCAGCCGCGCGAACTGCGTGCCCATCGCCGCGTTGCCCGCTCCGCCCCTGGAGGCGAAGCGGCTGTATTCATCATCGGCGAACCCATCCATCGTGGGCACATTGTTGATGACATGCAGCTTCTTGGCGAGGCCGGGATGGCTGTGATCGACGCTATCGACGAATGTCGCGTTCTGCTCCGGGCCGATGCGGAAGGGCGTGACCGTCACTTGCTTGCCGCTGGCGTCGGTATAGGTCTGCGTGAAGCCCGGCGTGTGCGCGGCGCCGCGCGGCGCGGCCTTGTCGGAATAGAGCCCGTTCGCGC
>DATFDN010000088.1:0-2029 GCA_035252035.1 Acetobacteraceae bacterium
TGGCCCTGACGGAGGCCGGGATCGGGCCGGGCGCCGCGGACGGACTGGCCGCGCTCACGCCCGCCTTCCTGGCCCAGCGCCTCGCCCAGGCCGCGCAACCGTGCCCACGGGAACCGAGCCCATGACCGCCGAACCGCCAAACGCCAGCCGCCTGATCGCCATCGCCTCGGGCAAGGGAGGCGTGGGCAAGACGTGGCTCGCGATCACGCTGGCCCACGCGCTCGCCCGGCAAGGGCGGCGAGTCCTGCTCTTCGATGGCGATCTCGGCCTCGCGAACGTCGACGTCCAGCTTGGCCTCACGCCCAGCCGCGATGTCTCAGCCCTGCTCAGCGGGCAGGCCACGCTCGACGAATGCGTGCTGCGCCACGAGCCGGGCGGTTTCGATATCCTGCCGGGCCGCTCCGGCTCCGGCGCGCTCGCCGCCCTCGATCCAATGGCGCTGGAGCGCGGCCTGAGCGCCTTGCGCGAGGCCGCTGCCCACACCGACCTGATCCTTCTCGATCTTGGCGACGGGCTGGAGCGGGGCGTGCGCCGCATGGCGGCCTTCGCCGACACCTTGCTGGTGATCGCGACGGAGGAGCCGGCCAGCCTGACCGACGCCTACGCCGTGCTGAAACTCCATGCCGCGGACCGGCCGGGAGGCGATGCGCGCGTGATCGTCAACCAGGCGCCCTCCCGCGCCGGGGGGGAGCGGACGCACGCCACCCTCCTGCGCGCCTGCCAGGCGTTCCTGCGCACCTCCCCGCCGCTGGCCGGCGTCATCCGCCGCGACGAGCGGGTGCGCGAGGCGATCCGCCGTCAGGCCCTGCTGCTGACCCGCCATCCCGGCTCCACCGCCGCCAACGATGTTGAGCAGATCGCCCGTGCCCTGCTGTGATACACTCGCGAGGGCGCGAGTCCCTCACGGAGCGGCACATGAGCCTCATTCGCGGCGGGAGCCGCGATCTGCGCGTGGACTTCTTCCGCGGCCTGGCGCTGTGGTGGATCTACACGGACCACATACCAGGCAACGTGCTCGGCGCCTGGAGCCTGCGCAACTGGGCGCTCTGCGACGCGACCGAGGTCTTCGTCCTGCTCGCGGGCTACGGCGCGGGCCTGGCCTACGGACGGACCGCGTTGCGCACCGGCTTCCTGCCGGCCGCCGCCGCCGTGGTGAAGCGTGCCTGGACCCTCTACATCGCCCACATCTTCTTGTTCGTTGTGTTCTCCGCCCAGGTGGGCTTCTACGCGGCGTCGCTGGCGCGGGCCAACTACCTCGACGAGAGCAAGCTCGATGTGCTCGCCGACCGGCCCTATCAGGCGCTGCTGGAGGCGCTGACCCTGCGCTACCAGCCGAGCCTGCTGAACATCCTGCCGCTCTATGTCGTGCTGCTGATGCTGTTCGTGCCGGTCCTGCCGCTGCTGCGGTTCCCGCGCCTGCTCGCGGCGTTGTCGGTCGCCCTCTATGCCGCCGTGCGAATAAGTGGGATGAATCTCCCTTCTTGGACGGGAGGCGGGTGGTTCTTCGATCCGTTCGCTTGGCAATTGCTGTTCGTCGGCGGGGCGATCATGGCCTGTAGCCCGATCCGCCTGCCTGCAAGGTCGCGCCTCCTGGATGCCGCTTCGGCGCTCGTCATCGGCTTCGGGCTCGCGGTGATCTACCTGGTCTGGGGCCGGGCCGCGACCGGCTTCCTGCTGCCGCTGCCGGTGGTCCACTGGTTGCTGTGGATGGACAAGACTACGCTCGACCCGCTGCGCGTCGCCTCCATCGCCGCGCTGCTCTGGGCCGTGGTGCGGCTGGTGCCGGCGGATTCCGGCTGGCTGCGCTGGCGCGTGGCGCAGCCGGTCGTGCTCATGGGCCAGCACTCCCTGCCGGTCTTCTGCTGGGGCATCTTCATCGGGTTCTTCGGCCGCATGGGCCTGGAGTGGCGCTACGACGCGCTGATGCAGGCCGTGGTGAACCTGGGCGGCGCGGCGGCAATGATCGCTGTGGCGCTCGTCGCCGCGTGGTACGGCGCCCATGGGTCGGGCGCGCGCGCCGCCGCGCCCA
>DATFDN010000089.1:0-3922 GCA_035252035.1 Acetobacteraceae bacterium
GGCGCCTGTTCGGGCGTGGCCTCGGCCGCCTGATAGATCGTGACCAGCACCTGCGCGGGTGCGTCGAGAACCCGGACCAACGCCGCGCCCTCGCGCTCTCCGAGCCACCCGTCCTCGCGGAAGGTGCTGATCCGCACGTTCTCCCCGCGGCCCAGCGCGCCGGGCGGCAGCGACAGGCGCACGCCGGGCAACCCGCTGGACGAACCGGCGACATTGGTCTGCACGATGCAGAACAGCCCCGGATCGAGCGTCATCAGATGGCCAGACACTTTCAGCTCGGCCACGCGCGCGCTGGCGGCAGGATCGCGCGGGCTCTGCCGGGCATCGGGCGAGCGAGCTTGAGCCTGCGTGGGATTGGGCATTGCGGACCTATTCGTTCTACGCGACGTGCGCGCCTTCATGACGCGAGAAACCGCAAGTCGCAAGCAAGGAGTGTTTCGAGTCGGATGCGAATGCTTCGACCTGATCCCCTCCCCCCGACCCCCTCCCGCAAGGTGAGGGGGAGTCGCTCGGCAAGCCCCTCCCATCGCGGGGGGTTGAGGGAGGGATTCCGGCTACCGCACCACCCCCGCCCCGCGCAGCTCACCCAGTTCGGTCTCGCTGAACCCGGCTTCCCGCAGCACCGCGTCCGTGTCCGCCCCGCCCGGCCGGGGGGCGCGCGCTTCGGGCTTGGTGCGCGAGAAGCGCGGGGCGGGGGCGGGCTGGGTCACGCCGTCCAGCTCTATGAACGCGGCGCGCGCTGCCGCGTGGGGGTGGCGCGGCGCCTCCGCCATCGAGAGCACGGGCGCGAAGCAGACATCGGTGCCCTCCATCAGCGCGCACCACTCCTCGCGCGAGCGGGTGCGGAAGACGGCGGCGAGGCGGGCGCGCATCGCGGGCCAGGCGGCGCGGTCGTTCTGGGCGGGTGGGTCGGAGTCGGCGAGGCCAGCCTTCTCCAAGAGCAGTTTGTAGAATTGCGGCTCGATCGAGCCGACGCAGACATGCTTGCCGTCCCGCGTCTCGAACACGTTGTAATAGGGAGCGCCGCCATCCAGGATGTTCTCGCCCCGCCGGTCGGACCAGAGCCCCGCCGCGTGCATCCCGAACGCGGCGCCCAGCAGCAGCGCCGTGCCGTCCACCATCGCCGCGTCGATCACCTGTCCCTTGCCGGACCGCGCGGCTTCCAGCAGCCCGCAGACCATGCCGAGGGCGAGCAGCATCCCGCCGCCGCCATAGTCGCCCACCAAGTTCAGCGGCGGGATCGGTGTCTCCGGCGTGCCGATCGCGTGCAGCGCGCCGGCGAGCGCGATGTAGTTGATGTCGTGCCCTGCCGCCTTGGCCAGCGGTCCTTCCTGGCCCCAGCCGGTCATGCGGCCATAGACTAGGCGCGGGTTGCGGGAGAGGCAGGCATCGGGGCCGATGCCGAGACGCTCGGCGACACCCGGACGGAACGGCTCCATCAGCCCGTCGGCGCGCTCGGCCAGGCGCAGCACCACCTCGGCCCCGCCCGGCTTTTGCAGATCGACCGCGACCGAGCGGCGGCTGCGGTGATGGACCTGAAAGCGCGGCTCGCGCACCAGCGCCAGCCCGCCCGGATTGACGCGATCGACGCGGATCACGTCGGCGCCCAGGTCGCCGAGCATCATCGCGGCCAGCGGCCCCGGCCCGATCCCGGCCACTTCGATCAGCCTGATCCCGGCAAGCGGTCCCATCAGATCACACCCTCCTGGCGTAGAGCTTCGATCTCGGCGGCTTGGAGTCCAAGCCAGCCGCCGTACACCTCGATGTTGTGCTGGCCCACGGTCGGGCTCGGGGTGGTGGGGGGCAGCCCGGCCCCATGAAGGCGCAGCGGCGTGGTCGGCAGCACGACATCGCCGAATTCCGGATGGCGCACCCGTTCCAGGAAGCCGCGCGCGTGCATGTGCGCATCCGCCATCACCTCCGCCACGTCGCGCACCGGCGCGCACGGGACGCGGAAGCGCTTGCAAGCGGTGAACACCTCGTACTTGCCCAGGAAGCGGGTCCACTCCGCCACGAGCGCGTCCGTTGCCTCCAGATTGGCGACGCGCC
This sequence comes from Acetobacteraceae bacterium, assembly GCA_035252035.1. Classification (GTDB taxonomy): domain Bacteria; phylum Pseudomonadota; class Alphaproteobacteria; order Acetobacterales; family Acetobacteraceae; genus DATFDN01. The sequence goes on from DATFDN010000089.1 coordinate 2,050, forward strand.
CGGCGTTGGTGGCGAAGGCGGGATCATCCTTCAGATCCTCCCGCCCCATCGCCTTCAGCAGATTCTGGAAGTGCTGCTCGGTCACGACGTGGATGGCGACCCAGCCATCGCGCGCCGGATAGGCGTTGTACGGCGCGCTGCTCAGCGCCGCCTGCCGGTTGCCGGCGCGCGGCGGCACCTGGCCGGTACGGACATAATACTCCAAAGGCGAGCCGAGCGCGGCGTAGACCGCCTCCTGCATCGCCACCTCGACCAGCCGACCGCGCCCCGTGATGGTGCGCTCGAACAGCGCGGTCATGATGCCAGCGTAGAGATGAATGCCGCCCATCATGTCCACCAAGGTCGGCCCCGCCTTCATCGGTGGCCCGTCCGGGGCGCCGGTCACGCTCATGATCCCCGACGCGGCCTGGATGGTGAAGTCCATCGCCAGGTTGTCGCGATCAGGGCCGGTGATGCCGAAACCCGAGCCGGTCGCGTAAACAAGGCGTGGATTGACCGCCGTGAGCACGTCGAAGCCGACGCCGAGCCCGTCCATCGTGCCGGGGGAGAAATTCTCCAGCAGCACGTCGGCGCGTTCCGCCATCGCCAGCAACAGCTCCCGCCCGCGCGCGATCTTGAGGTTCAGGGTCACGCCGAGCTTGTTCGAATTCAGCATGGCGAAGGAGAAGATCGCCGACTTTCCCGGCTCGGCCCGGTGGCGCAACGGCTCGCCCCGTGGCGGCTCGACCTTGATGACGCGCGCGCCGGCCTTCGCCATCAGCAGGGTACAGTATGGTCCCTGAAAGATCTGGCCCAAATCGAGGACGGTGATCCCGGACAGGGGCAGATTTGGTTCGGGCACGGGCATCGCGGAGTCCGGGACGGGGTGGGCCGCGATTGTCCGCGCCCCGGCTCAGGACGGCAAGGGCGCCAGTGACGATAGCGGCGGCTGTACGGCCGCCAACAATCATTTAACCATACGGTTGACTATCTGAGGGCGCGCGCTTACATTCAACCAAATGGTTGAATCAGCGGCGCCTCGGCTGGATTCCGTCTTTCACGCCCTCGGCGACGCCACGCGCCGGCGGATGCTTCGCGACCTCGCCGGCGGCGAGCGGACGGTGAGCCAGCTTGCGGAACCCTTTGCCATCTCGCTCGCGGCCGCCTCGAAGCACATCAAGGCGCTGGAGAACGCCGGGCTGATCCGCCGCCAGGTGCGCGGCCGCACGCATCTGTGCCGCCTCGACCCCGGACCGCTCGCCAGTGCCCACCAGTGGCTGAGCTTCTATGAGCGCTTCTGGACCGACCGTCTGGACGCGCTCGAACGGCTCCTCCGTGCGGAGGACGCACGCCAAGCCCCGGCCCCCAAAGGAGACAACAAATGACCGAGCGCGCGATTCCCGACGCCCATGGCGTGCTGACCGAGCCGGCCACGCTGACGATCCAGCGCCTCCTACCCGGCCCGATCGAGCGCGTCTGGGCGTATCTCACGGAGAGCGGCCTACGCCGCCAGTGGCTGGCCGCGGGCGAGATGGAGATGCGGATCGGCGCGCCCTTCGAGTTGGTCTGGCGAAACGACGAGCTGACCGACCCGCCCGGCCAGCGGCCGCCCGGCTTTCCCGACGAACACCGGATGCAGAGCCAGATCGTCGAGCTTGATCCGGCCCGCAAACTCGTCATCGCCTGGAAAGGCGGCAGCGAGGTCTCCTTCGAGCTGGAGCCGAGGGACAATGCGGTGCTGCTCACCGTGACCCATCGCCGCCTGCCCGACCGCACGACCCTGCTGAACGTTGGCGCCGGCTGGCACATGCACCTCGACATCCTGGTCGCCCGACTGACGGGCAAGGAGCCGGAGCCGTTCTGGGAAGGATGGAGCCGCCTGCGGACGGAGTAC
>DATFDN010000090.1:0-4460 GCA_035252035.1 Acetobacteraceae bacterium
GAGGGCCGCGCCGGCGCTTCGCTGCTCGCCGCCATCGCCGAGGCCAAGGCCCTGCCGGACGATGCCCTGCCCGAGGCGCGCGCCCGGGACGCCGCCCGCCCCTCCCCGGCCCTGGTGGCGCTGTTGAAGGTGCTGCTCGCCGCCCAAGCCGAGGAGCACCACGTCGCCGCGCGGCTGGTGGCGAGTTCGGAGGAGATCGACCGGCTGGCGCTTGGCGACGACGCGAACCTCCCGGTCCTGCACGGCTGGCGGCGGGCGGTGTTCGGCGAGCACGCGCTGGCGCTGCGCGCGGGCAGGATCGCGCTGGGGGTGGAGGAGCGGCGGGTCAAGCTGATTCGGCTGTGACACGGCAGTGTTCGCGGAGTTTCACCCGGTGGTGATGCGACTGGTGGTTCAGACGTTGCTCTGGCTCGCCGCGATGGGCGCGATCCTGTTCCTGGGGGCCGGCGAGTGGCGCTGGCCACAGGGGTGGATCTATCTTGCCGAGGTCGGGATCTCGGCCTTCGCGGTGAGCGTCTGGTTGCTGCGCCACGACCCGGCGCTCCTTGCCTCGCGGCTCTCCGCGCCCGTGCGGCGCGACCAGAAACCGTGGGATCGCCTCTTCATGGCCGCCATCCTCGCCGCCTTCGTCGCCTGGATGGCGCTGATCGGCCTGGACGCGCGCCGTTTCCAATGGTCGGAGGTGCCGGCGTGGGTCCAGGCGCTGGGCGCGGCGCTGGTCGCGCTGTCCCTGGTCCTGTGCTGGCAGGTCTTTCGCTTCAACAGCTTCGCCGCCCCACAGGTGCGGGTGCAGTCTGGGCAACGGGTGGTCAGCGACGGGCCATATCGGATCGTGCGCCATCCGATGTACTCTAGTGCGGTTTGGTACTTTCTGGGAACGCCGCTGCTGCTCGGCTCCTGGTGGGGGCTTCTGGCCGTGCCGCTCTTCATCGCGGGCCTGAGCGTGCGGACAATGGGCGAGGAGCGGATGTTGAGGCGCGAACTTGCCGGCTACGATGAGTACGCAAAGCGGGTCAGGTACCGGCTGGTGCCGGGCCTTTGGTGACACAGCGGACAGAAGCGTTCGGGATTTCCGGGGTGGAAGTCTTGGGAATCAGCTCGATGGACACGAAGCGTCGGCGAAGGGAATGCAATGGGCGAGACAGGCCAAAAGTCGGTTTGGGTGGGGATTCGGCGGGGCCTGGCCTGCCGCTGCCCGGTTTGTGGTCAGGGCCACCTCTTCAGCGGCTATCTCAAGGTCAAGCCGCGGTGCGAAGTTTGCGGGGCGGACAACGCAATTTACCCGTCCGACGACTTCCCGCCGTATCTGACAATCCTGATCCTTGGACACCTGCTGGTTCCTCTTTTCCTGTGGGTCGATCGCGCCTATTCGCCATCGGTGTGGGTGCAGGCGGCGATATGGCTGCCGCTTTCGGCGGTCCTGTGTATGCTGCTCCTTCCCTACATGAAGGGCGCGACGGTGGGCCTATGCTGGGCCACGGGCTTGGTCCGGCACGAAGCGCCAAGCTGGGAATAAAATAAAAGGCAGGAATGATTATGGATGACGATAAACACCGATCTGCTCCTGGCCGAATATAGGGAGATCAACCAGCATCTGCGGTATAACATACAGCAGTTTGTGAACTGGTTCAGCTTTTTCCTGATTTTTAGCTTCATTTCTATTGGTATATTTTCCGCCAATTTGGACAGGCTACCGAATGTGCGAGGTTTGGGATTGGTTTACCCAACATTGGCCGTGTTCCTAATTCTGCACATCCTTGCATTTTTCGCGATCATAACATTTCGGAGGTATATTTCCGTCTCGAACAAGCGGGTCGAACGCATCATCGCGCTGATCGGCGAGGAGGGCGCCTCTCCGATCCCCGCGCGGTTTTGTCAGTGGATGACGCATTTCATGGGGGCGGGCTTCGTGATCTCGTATTTCACGTGGTTCTCCCTCGTGTTCATCCTCTGGAGTAGGCAGTAGAACGGCTTCTGGCGTGAGGCACGCGGACGGCCCTCGGTCGAGCTGGCTCCCCTTCCTTGCGCGCCGGCCATTCCTGACCTATCCCGCGCCCGCCACCGAGTCCGGAAACACGCCATGACGCTTCGCTCTGCCATCGCCGGCCTTGCCGCGCTCGCCGCCTTTTGGACTGCCCCCCTCGTCCCGGCGCGAGCGCAGGAGGCTCCCGCCGCCATCACCATTGGCCATCTCCACGCCAGCTCCGGGGCCTTCGCGGCGATCTCGATGCCGGTCTATTACGGGCTGAAGCTCTGGGTCGATCAAACGAACGCCAGCGGCGGCGCGTTCGTGAAGGCGTACGACAAGAAGATCCCGCTCAAGCTCATCAGCTACGACGACCAGAGCAACCCGGCGACGGCGGCCACGCTCATCAACCAGCTCATCACCCAGGACCACGTCAACATGCTGGTGAGCGACTCCGGCTCGGTGCTCACTGCCGTCGCCGTGCCGATCGCCCGCGAGCACAAGATGTTCCTGTTCGATCCCACGGGCACCGGGGCGCCGTTCTTCACGAAGGACAACCCCTATATTGCGCTGCTGGCCGACCCCGCCTCGACGATCTGGCCCAAGTACGCGGCCGACTTCCTGAACAACGAGGGACCGAGGCACGGCCTGAACACGGTGGCGATCCTCTACGCCACCAACGATTTCACCGGCACCCAGGCCGCCGCCTTCCGCCGCTTCATCACCGAGGCGGGCAAGCTCAAGATCGTCTATGACCAGGGCGTGCCGACCAGCACCTCGAACTACACGGTACTGATCAACAACATCGCCGCCAAGAACCCTGACGCGGTGATCGAGCTGGGCTACACCGGCAACGACATCGCCTTCCTGCGCAACGTCCAGGATTCCGGGCAGGCGTTCAAGTTCCTGTTCACCGTCTACGCCGGCGCGGAGCCCGAGGAGCTGCTGAAGAATGTCGGCATCGACGGGCTGAAGGGCGTGTTCACCTACGTCACCGGGGCGGAGTATCCGTACAAGGTCACGACCGGGATGGATCTCGCGCAGTACAAGCAAGCCTGGGACAAGACCTACGCCCGCACGCCGGGCGCGAATTTCGGCCTGAACGCCGTCGCGGGATACACCGTCGGCATCGTGCTCCAGGAAACGCTGGGCAACGCGAAGAGCCTCGACCAGATGGCCCTGCACGACGCCGTGTTCGGCCTGTCGGGCAAGCTGACCACCTTGCAGGGTCCGTTCAAGCTCGACGACACCGGCGCGCAAGTCGGCGAGATCACCCCGCTCGGCCAAGTCGCGCCGGACGGCAAGGGCGGCATGAAGCTGGTGGTCGTCTATCCGCCGGATCTGGCGACCGGGCAGCCGGTGATCGGGAAGTGAGCCCTCACCCCAACCCTCTCCCGCAAGCGGGAGAGGGGGCGTGGTTCGCTTCGTCATCGCGTACAACGCTCCCTCTCCCTCTGGGAGAGGGCCGGGGTGAGGGTTGCCGCGGGCCATGCTGACCAGCGCCATCATCTCCGGGCTGTTCTTCGGCCTCTATTTCACCTTGGTCGGCCTCGGGCTCAACCTCGTGTTCGGCGTCATGCGCATCGTCAATCTCGCGCATGGCGATTTCCTGATGCTCGGCGCCTATGGCGCGTTCTGGTTCTTCACGCTGCTCGGCTTGCATCCGCTCGCCTCGGCGGCGCTGATGCTGGCCGCGCTGCTCATTGTTGGCGTCCCCCTTTATTACTTGATCGTGCCCCGCCTGATGCGGGCGCGCGACACCGAGATGCTGTCGCTCATCCTGTTCTTCGGCATGTCGCAGATGATCGAGGCGATCGTCTCCATCCTGTTCGGCAACACCGAACGCTCGATCCCCGCTCGAATCTTCGGCGTCGGCCCGGTGGAGCTGGCCACGGCGCGGATGCCGCGCGCCTGGGTCTACAGCGCGGCGGCCAGCGCGGTCTGCGTCATCGCGGTGTATCTCTACCTCTATCGAACGCGACTTGGCACGCTGACCCGCGCGGTCATGGTCTCGCGCGAGGAGGCGCTGGCGACCGGCATCGACATTCACTTCGTCTCGGCGCTCGCCTTCGGCATCGGCATCGCGCTCGCCGGCATCGCCGGGGTGTTCGAGCCGTTCATGCTGGGCAGCGTGACCCCCAATCTGGGCGTCAACATCAACATCGCCGCTTTCGCCGTGATCGTGGTGGGCACGCTCGGCAATCCGCTCGGCACGGTGCTGGGCGGGCTGATCTATGGCATCTCGTTGATGCTGATGCAGACCTATCTGAGTTCCTGGGCGAACCTGCTGCCCAACCTGCTCTTGATCGCGGTCCTGCTGATCCGGCCGGAGGGTCTGCTTGGCCGGCAGGCGCGTCGTGCCTGAGGCGCGCGAAGGCGATGCGCCTAAGGCGCGCGCTGGCGGCAACCGTCTCGCCCGAGGGCGCTCTCACGCCGGCCGGCGCGCGGTGGGGGACACCGCCCTCGCGCTTGTCGTCATCGCCGCGATGGGATT
>DATFDN010000091.1:0-9048 GCA_035252035.1 Acetobacteraceae bacterium
CGAGACACACGACGGCGAGGCGGTCGAGCTGCAAGCCAACATGGAACTACCGCTCGAACTGCCCCTGATCCAGCAATCGGGGGCGCTGGGCATTGGCTTGCTGCGCACCGAGTTCCTGTTCATGAATCGCGAGACGGTCCCGGACGAGGCGACGCAGACGGAAGCCTATCGGGCGGTGGTGGAGGCCATGGGCGGCGCCCCGGTCACGATCCGCGTGCTGGACTGGGGCGGGGAGAAGGACATCGAAGCCCTCGCCGCCGAGGGCATCGTCCCTGATATGGCCGACGCCAACCCGGCGCTCGGGCTGCGCGGCATCCGCCTGCTGCTCCGCCATCCCGAGCTGCTGGAGACGCAGCTTGCCGCCATCTTGCACGCCGCCGCCGCCGGGCCGGTGCGGGTGATGCTGCCGATGGTGACAACGTTGGCCGAGGTGCGGGGCGCCCGCGAGGTCTATGACCGGGTGGCGCGGCGCCTGCGCCGGCGCGGCGAGCGGCTGCCGGAGCGACTGCCGCCGCTCGGCATCATGATCGAGACCCCCGGCGCGGCCCTGGCCGCCGACGCGCTGGCGCTCGAGTCCGACTTCTTCGCGATCGGCACCAATGACCTGACCGCCTACACGCTCGCCGTCGATCGAGGCGAGAGCGCCGTGGCCGAGCTCTACGACACGCTGCACCCGGCGGTGCTGCGCCTGGTGCAGTTCGCCACCGAGGCCGCGCTGCGGATGCGGATGCCGGTCTCGGTCTGCGGCGAGATGGCGGCGGACCCGCGCCTGACGCCGCTGCTGCTCGGCCTGGGGCTGCGCAGCTTCAGCATGAATGCCGGAGCGGTGCCGCGCGTGAAGCAGGCGGTGCGCGCCGCGAGCATCGGCGAGTGCGCCCGCTTCGCCCGCCGCGTCATGGAACAGTCGGACCCGGTTCGTATCCGCGAGCTGATCGAGAACGGTATCAAGGCGTTCTAGAGAGTCTCGACAGAGTCGCCGAATGTTCGGATCACGTTCCTGTTACGTCCTCGTTCTTAACCTTTGGATAACGTCTCTAATTTTAGTCTGTGCCTCCAAAACCAGCTTGGAGGCTCATCCCATGAACACTCAGACCCAAGCGCCATCGGTGCTGTCGGCGCCGATCATCGCTTCGGCGACACAAGCTGGTCAGGTCGTCGGACTGACCTTGCAGAATCCCACCTCGACCGCGCTGGCCGGACGCTTGATCTCCTTCGGGCAGGAATTCGCCCCCGGTCAGGTGAAGGCAGGGGCAAGCCTGGTCGCGGTCGTCAATGGCCAGCCCACACAAGTGCAGATGGACGTGAAGACCACCAACCCGGACGGGTCGGTGGCCATGGCGGTGCTGACCCTGGCCCAGCCCGCGATCGCCGCCGGTGCCTCCGTCCCGGTCATGCTTGCGCTGTCCGCGCCAGTGAGCACGCCAGCGACCACGCCAGTGAGGCCGGTCAATATCAGTGCGCTGGCCGCGCCGGGCTCCAATTACAAGGTGCAGGTGCAGCTCACCTTGCACAACACCGATGGCACGACCAGCCCGGTCACGATCGATGCCGCCGCGGCGCTGGCCGGGGCATTGAAGAGCGGCGCCTACTCCACCTGGCTGAGCGGGCCGCAGGCGACGCAGGTCCGCGTCGATGTGCCGGTCGCGGGTTCGCTGCACGTCGCCCTGGACATCACCGCCTTCGCGGACGGCACCACCTCCACCAAGGTGACGTTCGACAACGACATCGCGCTATCGGCGCACGGCGGCACCGCGAGCTACGACGCGACCATCACCCAGAACGGCGCCGTGGCGTTTCAGAAGAGCGGCATCACCCAGTACCAGTACACGAGCTGGAACACGACGGTGGCCAGCAATGGCGCCCCGGCGGTGAACGTGCAGCACGACATCGCCGCGCTGGAGAAGATGGGGCTGGTCCAGAACTACGATCTGACCGCCGGCGTGAATGCCTCGCTGGTCACGAACGAGGCGGCCCAGATGGCCAAGCCCGGCTTCGGCGCGGTGCTCGGCAACGCCGGCATCACGCAATACATGCCGACGACCGGCGGGCGCGCGGATATCGGTCCGACGACCCAGGCGAACACGCTCTGGCTGCTGACCCAGAACGCCACCGCCGCGCAATACGCCTTGGCGCAGGCCAACGCGGCGGGAAGCATTCCCTGGCATTTCTTCAGCCCGACGGGCGGCACATATCTCACTGCCACGGACAACCCCAAGCTCTGGATCGACTATCGCGGCGGGATGTACGGCACCACCGCCCTGACCCAGGCGGTGCCGAGCAGCAAGCTCACCGGCTGGACCCCCGACCCGGCGCATCAGCCGGACCTCGATTATGTCGCCTATCTGATGACCGGGGATCGCACCTACCTGGACGAGCTGAACGCGCAGGCCTCCTACGACGTGCTCGCTGCCAGCCCCACGAACCGCCAAGGCGCCCTGGGCATCGTCGCCGACGGGAACGCCCAGGTGCGCGCCCAGGCGTGGAGCCTGCGCGCCGTCGTCGAGGCCGCCGCGGCCAATCCGAACGGCTCGGCCGAAAAGGCGTACTTCACCCGGATAGAGAACAACAATTTCAGCTATCTCCTGAATTACGTGAAAACGCTGAACGAGGGCCAGGCCTCGGGCTGGATCACCGGCAACTATGGCAATCCGGGGCAGATCGCGTCGTGGCAGCAGGACTTCTTCGCCACCACCGTCGCCTTGGCGGCCGAGCAGGGCGTGGCGGGCGCGGCGCAGCTTCTGGGCTGGGAGGCGAATTTCCTCGCCGGACGGTTCATCAACGCCGCCAAGGGGTTCAGCCCGTACTTGGGAGCCGCCTACAACATCTCCACCTATGCCGCCAAAGGCAATGAGATCTCCGGCGCGTTGCAGAGCTGGGCCGGGATCAGCCAGGCCACGCTGAGTTCAGGGTTCGTCGCCGCCACGGCGGCGAGCGATGTCGCCTCGGCCGAATACGCGATGGAGGCGCGCGGGGCGCTGGCCGACCTGATCACCGTCACCCAGGACGTGCGCGCCATCCAGGCCTATGGCTGGGTGAGCGCGTTCGAGACGACGGCGAGCCTCGCCAACGAGCAGGCCTGGCCGGTCTTCAACATCGCGCCGCGCCTCTCCGACGGGCAGCTCCTGACCGCGAGCAACGTCATCGTCACGTCTGACACCATCGCGCGCGTGGTCCAGGGCAGCGCGACGGCCGACCAGCTCATCTACGAGACCGGCGCGGGCAACGTCACCCTTCGGGGCGGGAGCGGCATCAACATCCTGTTCGCCGGCGGCGGGACCGACATCCTGCTGGGCGGGGCGAACAACGACTACCTGTTCGGGGGGAGCGGGGCCGACCTGCTCGCGGCCGGGGCGGGGCGCAACACCATGCAGGCGGGCAGCGGGGCCGACACATTCCTGCTCGACGCGCGGGACACAGCGGCCGACACGATCGCGGGCTTCGTCCCCGGCCAGGACAAGCTCAGCGTGCTCGACGCGGCCGGCAAGGCGGCGAGCGCGAGCGAGATCGCCTCCTATATCAGCGGGGCCACGACCGACGCCTCGGGCAACGCGGTCCTGCACCTCTCCAGCGGCCACGCCGTCACGCTTCAGGGCATCACGAAAGCCCAGCTCTCCCCAGCCTGGTTCGGCGGCCAGTCGGCCCTGCCGCCCGCGACGGCCATTGATACCTCGTCCGCGTCGCCCACCACCTATGTCGTGGACAGCCGCGTCGCCGGGCAGGATCAGCTCACCGGCTTCCGCGCCGGGCTGGACCGGCTTGTGGTAATCGGTGCCGACGGCCAGCCGCTCAGCCCCACCGCGCTGACGTATCTGGTCGCGGCGATGACGACGGACACGCTGGGCAATGTGGTGCTGCACCCGAGCGCGAACCTGGCGGTCCGGCTCGGCGGGACGCAGCCGGGCAGCGTGTCGGCGCAGAGCACGGCGGCGCCGGCGAACCCGCCCGGTGTCGCGGCGACGCTCCCTTCCGTGGGAAGCTCCGCCACCACCTTCGTCGAGAGCCTGCTCACCGCCGGCGCCGACTTGATCCAGGATTTCCGGGTCGGCGTGAACCACCTGCACATTCTCGGCACCGACGGGAAGGCGCTCGCCGCCTCGACGCTCTCCGGCCTGCTGCGGACGGCGACGGCGGATGCGTCGGGCAGCGCGGTGCTGCATCTGTCGGACGCGCACACCGTCACCCTCGCCGGGGTCGGGGTGAAGCAGTTGAGCACGGGCATCTTCGGATGAGGCGGGCTGGGCTGTTCAACAACCTTTGGTGCGCAGCCGTTGTTCCTCTCCTTTGCCCAATTACATCGCACCGGCCAAAGGGGAGGAACAAGAATGGCGAAACACTGGATCTTTTGGACCGCTCCTGCGCCGCGCTGGGCTGCGGCGATCGCGCTCGGCGCATCCTGCCTTGCGGGGCTGTCGGCACCATCCTTGGCGGAGTCGGCGCACACCACGGCACCCACCCTGGTGCCAACAGAGTTCGGCTGGGTGCAGGGCCAGACCGATGGCCGGGTCAATGTGTGGCTCGGCATTCATTACGCCGGAACCACGGCTGGCGAGTACCGGTGGACGCCGCCACGCCCGCCCGAGCCGTATGGCACGGAAGAGAGCCCGTTCGCGGCAACGGAGTTCGCGACGCCCTGCCCGCAGAACATTTCCCCCTTCGGCAACTCCACGCCCTTTCCCGTCACCGCCAACTCGGTTCCGGGCAGCGCCGATAGCGAGGACTGCCTGGCGCTGAACATCTGGGCGCCCGCCGAGGCCAGGGGCGCCCTGCCGGTCTTCGTCTGGATCCACGGCGGCTCCAACGTCTACGGCGAGGGCAGCAGCTACGATCCGCGCCCGCTGGTCACGCAGGGCCACATCATTGTCGTCGCGATCAACTACCGCCTTGGCGCGCTCGGCTGGCTGGCCCATCCGCTGCTCGACGGCGACACGCCGAACAGTTCGGGCAATTACGGGCTGATGGACCAGCAATTCGCCATGCGCTGGGTCCAGGACAACATCGCTTCGTTCGGCGGAGACCCGAGCCGCGTCACAATCGGCGGCGAGTCGGCGGGCGGCCTTGACACGTGCTCGCACCTCGCCTCACCCACGGCTGCGGGCCTGTTCCGTGGCGGCATCGTCGAAAGCGGCTGCACCATCGGGCAGACGCCCCAGGCGACGTACGAGGCGGCCACCGGCAGCGCCTTCGTGAGCAAGCTCAACTGCACCACGCTCGATTGCCTGCGCAGCTCGCCGATTGGGCAGATCCTGGCGGCGGAGGCGGCCGAGGGCTGGGGACCGGTGGCCGGCCCGAACGTGCCAACGCTGCCGGAATTGCCGCAGAGCGCATTCGCCAGCGGGGCGTTCAACCGTGTTCCCGTCCTGCAAGGCACCAACCTGGACGAGGGAAGGCTGTTCACTCCGCTCTCCTTCGGCGTCGTCACCGCCCAGAGCCCGGCGCCCTCCGGCCAGACCACGTACTCGGACGCGCTCGCGGCCTTGCTGCCCAGGGCGACGCCGGACCAGCTCAGCGAGGTCGCCAGCCGCTACGCGCCGGGCGCCTACGAGGCCGATGGCGCGGCGGCGGCCCCCGGCGAGGCCATCTCGGCGGTCATCACCGACTCGCTGTTCGCCTGCACCGCCCTGCGCGCCGAGAACGCCCTTTCGCAGTACGTGCCAACCTACGTCTACGAGTTCCGCGACCGCACGGCGCCGGAGCTGTTCATCCCGCCCACGGTCTTCCCCTACGGCGCGGCGCACGGCAGCGAGTTGCAGTACCTCTTCAACCCCGACCTGTTCTTCCCCAACACGACCTACCCCTTCAATCCGTTTCCGCTGAACGCGCAGCAGCGCCAGCTTTCGCGCGAGATGATCCGGTACTGGAGCAATTTCGTTTCAACCCTTGATCCGAACCTGTCGGGCGCCAACGCGCCTTGGCGAGTCGTCTCGCAGGGACGAGGCGATTGGGCGCCGTTCTCCAGCCAGCTCGCGAATGTCGAGGCGCTGGTCGAGCCAGGCCCCTTCCAGGCCACCGATTTCGCCGCCGAGCACCAGTGCTCCTTCTGGGACCAGATCGGATTGGTCAGCGGGCTGTGAGCCGACGGGGAGCCGCGAGGCTCCCCGCTCAGCCCTCCGGCACATTCGCCTCCAGCTCGGCGATCCAAGCCCGCGCGTTTCCATCGGATGGCGCGCGCCAATCGCCGCGCGGCGACAGCGATCCGCCGGCCGTGACCTTGGGGCCGTTCGGCATTGCGGAGCGTTTAAACTGGCTGGTGGCGAAGAAGCGGTGCAGGAAGTCGCGCAGCCAGCGGCGGATCTCGGCCAGCGTGTACTCCCCCCGCCGCTCGGCCGGGAAGCCGGGCGGCCAGTCGCCCCGCTCAGCGTCCTCCCAGGCGCGCAAGGCCAGGAATGCGATCTTGGAGGGGCGGAACCCGTAGCGGAGCGTGTAGTACAGGTTGAAATCCTGGAGCGCGTACGGCCCCACCTTGGCCTCGGTGCTCTGCGGCGTCTCGCCGGCGCCCACCGGCACCAGCTCGGGCGAGATCTCGGTGTGCAGGATCGAATCCAGGGTCGCCAGCACCTCGGGCGCGAACTGGGCGGAGGAGATCACCCAGCGGATCAGGTGCTGGATCAGCGTCTTCGGAATGCCGGCGTTGACGTTGTAGTGCGACATCTGATCGCCGACGCCGTACGTACACCAACCGAGCGCAAGCTCCGACAAATCCCCGGTGCCGATCACGATGCCCGCGTTCTGGTTGGCGAGACGGAACAGGTAGTCGGTGCGCAGCCCGGCCTGCACGTTCTCGAACGTCACGTCGTACACTGGCTCGCCGCGCGCGAACGGGTGGCCGAGGTCGCGCAGCATCAGCTCGGCGGCCGGGCGGATGTCCAGCTCGCGATGCGTGACGCCGAGCGCGCGCATCAGGTCGAGCGCGTTGGTCTTGGTCTCCGCGCTGGTGGCGAAGCCGGGCATGGTGAACGCGAGAATGTCGGAGCGGGGACGGCGGAGCCGGTCGAAGGCTTGCGCCGTGACCAGCAGCGCCTGGGTGGAATCGAGCCCGCCGGAGACGCCGATCACCGCGCGGCGGATGCCCGCCGCCCGCAACCGCTGCATCAATCCCGCGACCTGGATGTTGTACGCCTCGTAACAATCCTGCTCAAGCCGCGCCGGATCGGCCGGGACGAATGGGAACCGCTCCACGGTCCGCTCAAAGCCGATATCGCCCGACGGCGGTTCGACGCGGAACGGCACGCGGCGCCACTCGCCGAGCGCCAGTGCCCGGCGGTTGTCGCCCGCAAGGGCGCGGGCGTTATCATCGAACGTGCCCATCCGCATCCGCTCCTGGCGGAGCAGGTCGAGGTCGATATCGGCGAAGGCGATCCGCTCGCCGTCCGGGAACCGGTCGGTCTCGGCGAGGCAGGCGCCGTTCTCGAAGATGCTCGCCTGGCCGTCCCAGGAGAGATCGGTGGTGGATTCGCCCTCGCCCGCGGCGGCGTAGAGATAGGCGGCGAGGCAGCGGACCGATTGCGCCTGGCACAGCAGGCGCCTTGTCTCCGCCTTGCCGATGGTGATGGGGCTCCCGGAGAGATTGGCGAGCACGGTCGCGCCGGAGAGCGCCGCGAGGGAGCTGGGCGGGATCGGTACCCAGAAATCTTCGCAAATCTCGACATGGACGACGAGGCCGGGGATGTCCTCGGCGGCGAACAGCAAATCGAGGCCGAACGGGGCTGGCTGGCCCGCGACGGTGCAGGCCGCGCCGCGCCAGCCGGCGCCGGAGGCGAATTGGCGCGGCTCGTAGAACTCGCGGTAGTTCGGCAAGTAGGCTTTCGGCACCACGCCGAGCAGCCGGCCGCGCTGGATGACGAGGGCGACGTTGTACACCCGCCCATGGTGGCGCAGCGGGGCGCCGACGATCAGCAGCGGCGCGAGCGCGGCGGATTCCGCGACCAGGCGGGCGGCCGCCTGCTCAACCGCGTCCAGCAGCGCGTCCTGAAGGCGCAGATCGTCGATGGCGTAGGCGGAGAGGGCCAGTTCCGGGAACAGCGCGACCGCCGCGCCACGGTCATGGCAGCGCCGCGCCGCGTGCAGCACCGCGTCGGCGTTGGCGTGCGGATCGGCCAGCGCGGTCCGGACGGTGCAGGCGGCGACGCGGGCGAAGCCGTGGCGGTAGAGGGAGCGGAAGGTCATTTTGGTTGCCTCCCACCCCCCTTCCCGCAGTCCTCTCCACAGGGTGCCGACACAGCCCCTCTCCCCCCAGAACGGGGGGAGAGGGGGAGGAGGGCGGCAGCCAGATCCATGAACATCATGACCTCACGGGAGGGGCTTGGAGCAGGAATCAACCAACCCCTCCGCCGCCACATGCGCAACCCCCAGATCCCGCGCCACCGCCGGGTGCGTCACCTGGCCGTCGTGGATGTTCAGCCCGGCCCGCAGATGCGGGTCGCCGGCCATCGCGCGGCGCCAGCCCTTCTCGGCCAGCGCGATCACGAAGGGCAGGGTGGCGTTGGTGAGCGCGAAGGTGGAGGTGCGGGCGACGGCGCCCGGCATGTTGGTGACGCAGTAATGCACCACCCCCTCCTCGACGTAGGTGGGCTCGGAATGCGTGGTCGGCCGGCTGGTCTCGAAGCAGCCGCCCTGGTCGATCGCGATGTCCACCAGCACCGAGCCCGGCCGCATCGCGCGCACCATGGCGCGGCTGACCAGCTTCGGCGCCGCCGCGCCGGGCACCAGCACCGCCCCGATCAGGAGATCGGCCGAGATCACCTCGCGCTCGATCGTCTCGACGGTGGAAAACAGCGTGTGCAGTTGCGAGCCGAACTGCATGTCGAGTTCGTACAGCCGCGGCAATGAGCGGTCGACGACCGCGACATAGGCCTCCAGCCCCATCGCCATGCGCGCCGCGTTGGTGCCCGACACGCCGCCGCCGAGGATCACCACCTTGGCGGCCGGCACTCCCGGCACCCCGCCGAGCAGGACGCCGAGCCCGCCCTGTTCCTTTTCGAGGCAGTGAGCGCCGACCTGCACCGCCATCCGCCCTGCGACCTCGCTCACCGGCGGCACCAGCGGCAGCTT
>DATFDN010000092.1:0-5256 GCA_035252035.1 Acetobacteraceae bacterium
TCGGCGCGGCGGACGCCGGCCCTGGTCCGCACGCCCACCGCGCGGCGGCCCTCGAACAGCACCTCCTGCACTGGGTCCGACAGGAGAATCCGCGCGCCCGATCGCCGCGCCGCGTCCGCCATCGCCGTCATCACGGCCCCACAGCCGCCGCGCGGGTGCCACACGCCGTACTCGTGTTCCATGAAGGCGAGGATCGTGAACAGGCTGGGGCAGCGGAACGGCGACATGCCGAGGTATTTGCTCTGGAACGAGAAGGCGAGGCGTATCCTCGGGTCTTGGAAGTATCGCGCGAGGTCGCGCTCCACCGTGCGGCCGGGGCGCAGCAGCGGCAAGGCGCGGCGCGTATGCGGACGCATGAAGTCGCGCACGCCGCTGAAGGGGGATTCCAGCACCGGACGAAATGCGTTCAGCTTGGCGCGGTTCTCGGCCATGTAGAGTGGGAGCGCCTCCGCGTCGGCCGGCGAGAGGCGCCGGATCGCTTTCGCCAGCGCCGCCTCACCCGACGCGGCATCCAATGTGCCGCCATCCTCGAAGGCCAAGCGATAGAGCGGGTCGAGACGGACCAGCTCGACGGACTTGCGCAGGTCGTGGCCGCACGCGACGAAGATTTCCTCAAGCACGCGCGGATAGAGGAAGAAGGTCGGGCCACGGTCGAAGCGGAACGTGCCCGCCTCGGACGGTGCGTCGAAGCTGGCGGAGCGGCCGCCGACATGGTCCAGCCGCTCGTGGACCGTCACGGCCGCGCCGGCCGCCGACAGCAGCATCGCAGCCGCAAGCCCCCCTGGGCCGGCGCCGATTATGGCCACATCGTATGTCATTCTGCTCTCGCGCTGAGACGGGCGCAGGGCCACACTTGGCCCCATGGACGAAGTTGTCAGGGGTGCCGGGACAGAAGAATTCGTCACCGCGGCCCTAAGCCGCGCGCGGGAGGCGCAGCCTGGCTGGGCGGCGGTCCCGGTGGCCGGGCGCCTCCGGCTGCTCGGCCGTGTGCGGCGGGCCATCGCCGCCGACCCGCTCGCGCTTGCCCGCGCGGTGGGGGAGCGCCGCGCGTTGGCCGAGACGCTCAGCGCCGAAGTGTTGCCGCTGCTGGAGGCTATCAGGTTCCTGGAGCGCCGGGCGGCCACGCTGCTGCGCCCGCGCCGGCTCGGGCCTCGCGGCCGGCCGCTTTGGCTGTGGGGGGTCTCGGCCGAGCTGTGGCGGGAGCCGTGCGGGGCGGTGCTGGTCCTGGGACCGGGCAATTACCCGCTGTTCCTGCCTGGGACGCAAGTGGTGCAGGCGCTGGCGGCGGGGAACGCGGTGGCGGCGAAGCCGGCGCCCGGATGCACCGCGCCGATGCGGGCGCTGGCTGACCTGCTGCGCGCCGCTGGGTTGCCGGATGGGGTGTTTGCCGTGCTGCCGGACAGCGGGGCGGCGGGCGCGGCGGCCGTCGAGGCGGGGTTCGACCGCGTGGTGCTCACCGGCTCGGCGGCAACGGGGCGGCACGTTCTGCAAGCCGCCGCCGGGCGGCTCACGCCCTGCACGATGGAATTGTCGGGCAGCGATCCGGTCTTCGTGCTGGACGGCGCCGATATCGCCTTGGCAGCAGCGTCCCTCGCCTACGGGATGCGGCTGAACGGCGGCGCCACCTGTATCGCGCCCCGCAAGGTGTTCGTCCGCCCCGAGGACGCGGGGCCGCTTGAGCGTGCCCTGGCCGCGCGATTGGCGGACGCGCCCGCTGTTGCGCTGCCCGCGCCGGTGCTGGCCCGGCTATGTGTCCTGCTCGCGCAGGCGCAGGCGACCGGGGCGCGTTTGTCCGGCTGGCCGGGCGAGGCGGCGACACGGCCGATCCTGGTGGCGGACGCGCGGCCGGATCTCGACGTGCTGAAGGCGGATATATTCGCGCCCGTGCTGTCGATCGTCCCGGTTCCCGACGCGCAGGCGGCCTTGGCGGCGGCGGCGCTATCACCCTACGCGCTGGGCGCCGCAATCTTCGGCCCGCCCGCGGCGGCGCGGCGCCTGGCCGAACGCGTCCGCGCGGGCAGCGTCGTCATCAACGACCTGATCGTGCCGACCGCCGACCCGCGCCTGCCGTTCGGTGGGCGGGGCGAGAGCGGATTCGGCGTCACGCGCGGCGCCGAGGGCCTGCTCGAAATGACGGTCTGCAAGACCGTCCTGCTGCGCCAAGGCCGGTTTCGCCCGCATCTTGACGCACGCGGCGAGGATGCCGGAGCGCTGACCGGGCTGATCAGTCTTCTGCACGGCACAACCGCCGTTCGGCTCGCGGCGCTGCGGCGCATGATGATCCGCCGCCCGGAACCGCCTGCTCGCGCGGGTTTGTGATCGGAAAGCGGCTGGCCCGACACGGCGGGCGTTGGTCAGGATGGTGCGATGCTGGATAGATTTCCGCGCGCGGCGCTGATGCTGCTGGCCTTGTCCCCCACCCTGGCGGGCTGCGGCTCGTTCCTTAGCGCAACCACGGGGGACGTGGCCGGCATCGCCAGCGCCGGCATCGCCAGCGCGGTTACGAAGTCTCCGGCCGTCGCCACCGGCATCGGCCTTGGAATCGGCAGCGGCGCCAATGCCGGGCTCGGCTATGTCGAGCGGCGCGTGCATCGCACCGAGCAGGACCAGATCGCCGCCGCCGCCGGGCCGCTCGCGCCGGGGCAAGTCGCGTCCTGGCGCGTTGTCCACAGGGTTCCAATCGAGCCTGACGAGCACGGCGAGGTGACGGTGACGGGCGAAACGGGCGGGACCGGGGTACAGTGCAAGGCGATCGTCTTCTCGGTCGCCCACGAGCAGGACGGCAAGCTGGACCCGGCCTTCTACACCGCCTCGGTGTGCGGCCAGGGCGGGACGTGGCATTGGGCCAGCGCCGAGCCGGCGACGGAGCGGTGGGGGGCGTTGCAGTGAGGGTGACTTCTCCCCCGAGCGTAATGCCCCCTCCCCCAACCCCCTCCCGCAAGGGGAAGGGGCTTTTCCTTCTCCCCCTCCCCTTGCGGGAGGGGGCCGGGGGGAGGGGGCCAGCGGCACGCCTGTTGCCTCTCCTCGCCCTAACCCTCCTAACCGGCTGCAAGACCATCCCCCAGATCGCCGGCGTGCTGAGCGGCGCGGCGGCGGGCGGCAGCACGGCGAGTCCGGCGGTCGGCTTCGCGGTGGGCGTCGGCGTGGCCACCGCGACCGGGGCGGCCGTGCGGTGGTATGGGCTCTCCCGCCAGCACGCCGAGCAGCAGGCGATCGCGGATATCGCCGGTGCCCTGCCCGTCGGCGGACGCGCGCCTTGGCGCATCCGCCATATCGTTCCCCTTGGCAACGAACACGGCGAGATCTCGGTGCTGGGCGAGATCGTCAACCCGCTCGCCCCCTGTCGCGCCATCGCGTTCTCGGTCGCGGGCGATCCGATCCAGTGGTACTTGGCCGATATCTGCCGCCGGCGGCGGGGATGGCAGTGGGCGAGCGCGGAACCGGCCGTGCCGCGCTGGGGATACCTGCAATAGCGCCGCTTGCGTTGATACGGTGGGGCGCGGCCGCTACATGCGGGCCATGGATAACAAAAGCGATACCGACCTGCTGGACATCCTGATCGCGCCCAACCCGCTGCTCAAGGCGAAGGCTCGTCCCGTGACTGGCGCGGATGCCGGTATCGTGCGCGATCTCGTGCCCCGCCTGTTCGCGACCATGTACCGCGCGCCCGGCATCGGCCTTGCCGCGCCGCAGGTGGGAACAGGCCTGCGGCTCGCGGTGGTCGATCTGATGCCGAACGACACGCCCGCGCCGATCACCCTCATCAACCCCGAGATCGCCGCCGCCAGCGAGGAGCTTGCCACCCGCGAGGAAGGCTGCCTGTCGCTGCCGGGCCAGTACGCCGAGATCACCCGGCCGGCGCGGGTGAAGGTGCGCTATCTGGACCAGGCGGGCGCGCGGCGGGAGATCGAGGCCGAGGGCCTGCTTGCCGCCTGCTTGCAGCACGAGATCGACCACCTCGACGGCGTGTTGTTCATCGATCACCTGTCCAGTCTGAAGCGCAACATGATCCTGCGCCGCCTGGCCAAGGAGATGCGGCAGAAGCGGGAGGAGGTGGCGCGCTAGGATGCGCCTCGCCTTTATGGGCAGCCCCGATTTCGCCGTCCCGGCGCTGCGGGGGCTGCACGGGGCGGGGCACGAGGTGGCGGCGGTCTATTGCCAGCCGCCCCGGCCCGCCGGGCGGGGCCATGAGGTGCATCGCTGCCCAGTGCATGTTGCCGCCGACGCCCTCGGCCTTCCGGTCCGCACGCCGGCGCGGCTGCGGCGCGATGCGGCGGAGCAGGCCGCGTTCACGGCGCTGGATCTGGATGCGGCGGTGGTCGCCGCCTATGGCCTGATCCTGCCGCAGGCCATGCTGGACGCGCCCCGGCGCGGCTGCCTGAACATCCATGCCAGCCTGCTCCCACGCTGGCGTGGCGCCGCGCCGATCCAGGCCGCCGTGCTGGCGGGCGACGCGGAGACGGGCGTGACCATCATGCGGATGGACGCCGGGCTCGATACCGGGCCGATGCTGCTGCGCGAGGCAGTGCCGATCACGGCGGAGACAACGGGGGCGACGCTGCATGACCAGCTTGCCGGGATCGGCGCGGATCTGATCCTGCGCGCGCTCGCCGAGAACCCGCCCGAAATGCCGCAGCCCGAGACGGGCGTGACTTACGCGCCGAAGCTGTCGCGGGAGGATGGGCGGATCGACTGGACCCGCCCGGCCGAGGCCATCGCCCGCCAAGTGCGGGCCTTCGACCCCTGGCCCGGAACGTTCACCACGCTTGGCGGCGCGATGGTGAAGGTGCTGGCGGCTCGCCCCGAGCCGGGACGGGGTGTGCCGGGCACGACCCTGGATGATGCGCTGCTCGTTGCCTGCGGCAGCGGCGCGTTGCGTTTGTCGCGCGTGCAGCGCGCGGGCCGGGCGGCGATGGACGCGGACAGCTTCCTGCGCGGGAACGCTGTGCCCGCGGGGACGGTGCTGGGAGAGATGACGTGAACTTCCTCCCCAATCCCTTCCCGCCAGGAGAGGGCTATTGCATATCGCTCTCCGGTCCGTCGCTCACGAAAGCCTCTGCTCCCTCTCCGCCCCCAGGGGCGGAGAGGGTCGGGGTGAGGTGGGGGAAACACCAGGTTCCGGTGTGGACGCTGCTCTGTCCCATCCAAGATCGCATTGGACGCTACGCCACAGCGGGGTTTTCAGGACGCGGCGCGCACGCGGTGGATTGCCTTTTTTCGGTTTTCCCTGCCATTCCCCACCTCACCCCGGCCCTC
>DATFDN010000093.1:0-7732 GCA_035252035.1 Acetobacteraceae bacterium
GCTTCTGATCCGGCCGAACGAGGATGGTGTCGATGTGGAGGGCGCTTGGTCGCCGCGCCCGGCCGGGCCATCCGGCGCACCCGCCTGCCTGCGCACGACGCTGAAAGCGCATCAGCGCGAGGGGCTGCTCTGGCTCCAGGCCGCTTGGCGGCAGGGCCGCCCCGGCGTGCTGCTCGCCGATGACATGGGGCTTGGTAAGACGCTCCAAGCCCTCGCCTTCCTCGCCGGGCTGCGCGAAGCGATGACGGGGCGCGTCATCCCGCGCGCTCCGGTCCTGATCGTCGCGCCGACCGGGCTGCTTGAGAACTGGCGCGAGGAGCACGAGCGCCATCTCGCCGCGCCGGGGCTGGGGACATGCCTGCGCGCCTATGGCCGAGATCTGGCCGCCCATCGCACGAACGGTCCCGACGGCCGCCCTGCCCTCGACCAAGCCGCGCTTCTCGCCGCCGACTGGGTTCTCACCACCTATGAGACGTTGCGCGACTATGACCGCGACTTCGGCCAGGTGAAGTTCGCGGCGCTGGTTTTCGACGAGGCGCAGAAGATCAAGACGCCCGGCATTCGCCTGACCGACGCCGCCAAGGCGATGCACGCGCAATTCCGGGTTGCGATGACCGGCACGCCGGTCGAGAACCGTCTCGCCGACCTGTGGTGCATCGTGGACAATCTCCATCCGGCTTATCTCGGCGACCTCAAATCCTTCAGCGCGCGCTACGAGCCCGCACCCGACGTCGAGGCGCTGAAAGCTCTGAAGAACCAGCTCGACCGTGCCAAGGGCGGCCGCCCGCCGCTGATGTTGCGTCGCCTGCGGCAGGATCGTCTCCCGGATCTTCCCTCATGCCATGAGGCAGTTCTCGAAGAGCCGATGCCCATCCCGCAAGCCGAGGCTTATGACGATGCCGCCAGCGCGGCCCGCGCCGCTGGAAGCAAGGGCGGGGTTTTCAAGGCGCTGCACACGCTGCGCCGGATCAGCCTGCATCCCGATCCCGACGCGGCGATGGAAGATGCGGCCTTCATCGCCGCCTCCGCGCGGCTGCGCGTCGCATTCCAGGCACTCGACGTGGTGTACCGGAAGGGCGAGCGGGCGCTGATCTTCCTCGACGATCGCGCCATGCAAGCGCGCCTCGCCGGCCTGATCCAACGCCGCTATGGCCTCCCTGCCCCGCCAATGATTATCAACGGCGCGGTTCCCGGCGCGGCGCGGCAGGCGCGCGTTAACCAATTCCAGGCGGCCCCCGATGGGTTCGACGTGATGATCCTCTCGCCACGCGCCGGCGGCGTCGGCCTGACGCTGACCCGGGCCAATCACGTCATCCACCTTGATCGTTGGTGGAACCCGGCCGTGGAGGATCAGTGCAGCGGCCGCGTGCTGCGCATCGGCCAGACCCGCCCGGTCACGGTCCACATACCCCAGGCGATCCATCCCACGCGGCGTTCCTTCGACCAGACCCTACACATTTTGCTCCAACGCAAGCGGCACCTGATGCGAGAGGCCCTTCTGCCACCGGAAATCTCGAACGAAGATGCATGTCGTTTCCTCAACGATACAGTCGGCTGAACATCGGCCTCCCTTTCGCAATCCGGCCGGGAGCGGGACCGAGGCGATCCACAACGGAAACGTGATGCCCAGCCTTCGAGAGGCGTTCTATCTAATGGCTGTGAACATTATCCTAGGAATGGCTATGTCGGACGGCGTGGAAAATGGCGGGGCGCAGCCAGCCGCCACGGAGCAGCCGCCTGCCCAATCGGCGCAGGCCGTGAGCGAGGCGTTGGCTCGGGTGCAAGAGGCCGCAGCCGAGGTGCGGTCGGGGGAGTTGCGGGAATCCCTGGAAAAGGCCATCGAAGTCATTGATGACGTTGCCAGTTCTGGTGCGACAGGAACCGCCGATCTCAACGCCGTTGCCGACGCGCTGGAGGGTGCGCTCGACGAGCTTGAGCATGGCAAGGTGGCCAACCTCGCCCCGGTGATCGAACAGGCTCAGTCGATCATTCCCCCCTGAGATGTTGCCTGCCCGCTCCTGCTCTGAGGCGGAGCGGGCCAATCATCCGGCGAACCTCATTACGGAACGCAATTGCAATAGAACCCAGAGCTTTGCTATGCGGCTCTCGCGTGAAGGGCTGTCCAAGAATCTGGGCTGAACTCCGTGTCCGCGGGAGCAATTTGTTTCCGTCAGAAGCTGATCGCGCAGCCTGTCTCCTGGCGGTCTGCCTCGGCGCCTTGCTGACGCCATCGCCCGCGCGCGCCGCCGCCCACCACCCACCGCCACCGTCGCTCTCTCCGCCCCCGCGCCTTCCGCGACGGGCGCAACCGGGTCCACCTCATCTCCACCCACTACATCGCCCGCGCCATGGTGGGCGATAGCCTCGATACCGTGGCGCACGATTGCCACGTGCTCTACCACTCGCCCAACGACCCGGACCCCTCGCATCTCAACGGACGCAACTGGCTGGCGTCATTCTTCTGCCTCGACGGGAACCGGGTCGCGGCGCTCGTGCATAGCGAGTTCGAGGCATGGACCGTCCCGGCATGTGCGCCACCCCGAAGGCCGACTGGCCGGAACGCGCCAATTGCTGGTGGAACACGGTGACGTTCGCCCTCTCGCAGGATGGTGGCGAGAGCTTCGCCACGCCGAAACCGCCCGCCAACCTGGTCGCCAGCCTTCCCTATCCGTACGTCAAGGGCAACCGGGCGGGAGCCTAAACTACTTCGCCCTGCTCGATCCCGCCCCGCAGGACCGCAACTTCGTCACCGTGTCCGACATGCCCTATGTCTATTACGTGCGCCTCGATAGGGCGCATCCGCCGTACACGCGGGTGTTGTTCCGGCGCCGCCTCAAGCTCTCGATCGGATCGGCCGCCATCCTTGACCGTTGACCCGTCCGCGCCCTTCCCGCACAAGGCGCCCGGCAAGAGCGGGACAGGCATCATGACCTTCGACGATCTCTCCGTGGGCCAGACGGCGAGTCTCGGCAAAACCATCACCGAGGCCGACATCCTGATGTTCGCCGCGGTCAGCACTGACACCAACCCGGTGCATATCGACGCCGAGGCCGCCAGGGCGTCGATCTTCAAGGAGCGGGTCGCGCACGGGATGCTGTCGGCCGGGCTCATCAGCGCCGTGCTCGGTACCAGGCTGCCAGGGCCGGGGACGATCTATCTGGGCCAGACGCTACGCTTCCGCGCGCCAGTGAAGATCGGCGACACCGTGACCGCGACCGTCGAAGTCACGGCCCTCGATGCGGCGAAGCAGCGCGCCACGCTCAAGACCACCTGCTCCGTCGCGGGCAAACCCGTGATCGAGGGCGAGGCGCAGGTCCAGCTTCCGCGCGCATGATCCGCGTCTTCCGCGACTGGCGCGGCCTGCCGGAGGCGGCACGCGGCGCAAGCGTGGCGCTCGGCAATTTCGACGGCGTGCATCTCGGCCACGCCGCCGTGCTGCGCGCCGCCCACGCCGCCCGCCCCGACGCCCCGCTTGCCGTACTCACCTTCGAGCCGCATCCGCGCGAGGTGTTCCGCCCCGACGACCCGCCCTTCCGCCTCACCCTCTCGGCCGAGCGCATCGACGCGCTCGCCGCGCTGAACGTGAGCCTGGTGTACGAACTGCCCTTCGACACGCCGTTCAGCATGATGCCGGCGGAGACCTTCGTGACGGAAGTGCTGCACCGAGGCGTGGGCGCGCGGCATCTGGCCTGCGGGACTGACTTCGCCTTCGGGCACCGCAAGGGCGGCGACGCGGCGTTCCTTGCCGCGCGGGCCGAGGCGCTGGGCGTCGGCCTGACCCTGGTTCCCCCAGTCGCCGATTCGGAAGGGCCACTCTCCTCCACCCGTATTCGCCGGGCGCTGCGCGGGGGCTATCCCGAACGCGCCGCCGCGGCGCTCGGCCGCCCCTGGTCGATCCGGGGCGAGGTGGCGCATGGCGACCAGCGCGGCCGCACGATCGGGTTTCCCACCGCGAATATCGCGCTCGGCCGGCACCTGGAGCCCGCGCGCGGGGTCTATGCCGTGCGCATCCGCCTGCCGGACGGCACGACAAAGCCTGGCGTTGCCAATATAGG
The DNA here is from genome assembly GCA_035252035.1 of Acetobacteraceae bacterium. Taxonomy (GTDB): domain Bacteria; phylum Pseudomonadota; class Alphaproteobacteria; order Acetobacterales; family Acetobacteraceae; genus DATFDN01. The sequence continues at coordinate 4,056 of DATFDN010000093.1, forward strand.
CCGCCGTCCAACCGTCAATGCCGGGCCGGAGAGCCGGCTTGAGGTGCATATCTTCGACCTTGCTGCCGATCTCTACGGCACCGAACTCAGCGTCGCACTGCACCACTACATCCGCCCGGAAGTGCGCTTCGCGGGACTCGACCAACTCCGGGCACAGATCGCCGAGGATGCGAAAGCGGCGCGAGACCTGCTGGCCGCGGATGATCCCCTGACCGGACGGGACCGGGCGGAAACGTAACGCCATGGCTTCCACCAGAGACACGCCGGCCCCGGCCGCCACGCCGGCGCCGGACTTCAGCTTTACGATCGACTTCCCCCGCGCGCAGACATTGATCGCAACGGGCGTCATCACCCTCGCGCAAGGAGCCGAGATCCTCCAGGACGCCACGGCAGCGGCGGCCGACTGGGCACGCTTCATCGGCGGCCAGCGGCCGTTGCGCATCTCCATCGACATCGCTGGCCTCAGCGCCAACTACCTTGCCGTCACGAATGATTCCTACGAGGTGCCGATCGGCGCGCTGGATGGCAAGACGCTGATGCAGCCCGCCAGCGCCTATGTCCTCAACACCGGGCAGGTTGAGCCGGGCACCAGCTCCGACGTCACGATCACCCTGGGTTCAGGCTATCTCAGCGCGCTCTATCTCAACCCGGACCCGAGCGTGCCCAGCGCCGTCCCCGCGAACGAGTACGACCTCGTGACCATCCTGCGCCACGAGATGGGCCATGGGCTGGGGATGGTCGGCTATCTCGGCACCCCGAATCCGACCCAGGAGACATTGTTCGATCGTTACGTGCGTCAGAATCCGGATGGCACGGCTTTCTTCACCGGCCCCACGGCGGAGCTTGTGTATGGCGGCCCCGTGCCGCTGACGACCGCCAACAACGGCGAGCAGCTCTACCACCTTGGCAACGCCTCCTCCGATCCCGCCAGCCAGGATCTCATGCGCGGGCTCGGCCTGCCGCCAGGGCAGACCATCGAGATCTCGCCGCTCGATCTCGCCATCATGAAGGATATCGGCGAGCCGGTGCTCGCGCAGGGCGCCAGCCCCGGCGGCGTGGTCTGCTTCGCGCGCGGCACCCGGCTTGCCGGACCCAAGGGCGAGCAGCCGGTCGAATGTCTGGCCATCGGCGACCCTCTCCTGACCGCGAGCGGCCGCGTCCGGCGGATCGTCTGGATCGGCCGGCGGCACATCGACTGCGCGCGCCATCCCGATCCCCGCGCGGTCTGGCCGGTGCGCATCCGCGCGCACGCCTTCGGGCCGGGCCTGCCGGGGCGCGACCTGCTACTCTCGCCCCAACACGCGATCTTCGCCGAGGGCGTGCTTATCCCCGTCAAATGCCTGGCCAACGGCGGCACCGTCCGCCAGGAGGCGCGGCGCTCGGTCGCGTATTTCCACGTCGAGCTGGACCGGCACGACATCCTGCTCGCCGAGGGCTTGCCGGCGGAGAGCTATCTGGACACCGGCGACCGCGCCCTTTTCGAGAATGGCGGCGCGGCCCTGGTGCTGCATCCGGATTTCGCGCGGCTCGCCTGGGAGGCGGGGGCCTACGCGGCGCTGAAGGTCATGGGGCCGGAGGTGGAGGCCCTGCGCGCCAGGCTCGCGGAACGGGCGCAAGGTGGCGGCGTGGCGGATCAGGTTGACGCCGTATCATGCGAATCTTCATAAGCATCGCGGCCTGGTGCCGTCTGGATCATCTGGAATGAATGACGCTGAACGCGACTACCGCGACACGGTTTTCCTGCCGCAGACCGCATTTCCCATGCGCGGCGACCTGCCGAAGAAAGAACCGGCCATTCTCGCGCGCTGGGACGCGATGGACTTGTGGGCCAAGCTGCGCGCCAGCTCGGCGGGGCGCAAGCCGTTCATCCTGCACGACGGCCCGCCTTATGCCAACGGCAACATCCATACCGGCACCGCGCTCAACAAGATCCTGAAGGACGTGGTGAACCGCACCCGCCAGATGGCGGGATTCGACGCCAACTACATCCCCGGCTGGGACTGCCACGGCCTGCCGATCGAGTGGCGGATCGAGGAGAAGTACCGCGCGGAGGGCCGCGACAAGGACGTGGTTCCCATCCTGCAATTCCGCGCCGAGTGCCGCGAGTACGCGGCGCACTGGATGGAGGTGCAAAAGCAGGAGTTCCGCCGCCTCGGCGTCGAGGGCGACTGGACGCATCGCTATGCCACAATGGATTTCGGCTCCGAGGCGGCCATCGCCGGGGAGATCGGCCGGTTCCTGCTGAATGGCGCGCTCTATCGCGGCCTGCGTCCCGTGATGTGGTCGCCGGTCGAGAAGACGGCGCTGGCCGAGGCCGAGATCGAGTACCACGACCATAAATCGACGCAGATTTGGGTCCGCTTTCCTATCCTGCGCGCGCCGGCCGAGGATCTGCGCGGCGCGGGGTTGGTGATCTGGACCACCACGCCCTGGACCATGCCCGGCAATCGCGCCATCGCCGCCGGACCGGAGTTCGACTACGCGCTGGTGCATGTCGATTCCGTCGCCGACGGTGCGCTCGTGCGCGCCGGGGACACGCTGCTGGTGGCGCTCGCCGGGCTTGCGCGGTTCTGCGCGGACACCGGGATCGCCACGCACCACATCCGGCGCGTGCTGAAGGGATCGGAGCTCGCTGGCACCATCTGCGCGCACCCGCTGCGCGGACGCGGCTACGATCACGATGTTCCGGTGCTGTTCGCCGATTTCGTAAGCACGGAAACCGGCACCGGCTTCGTTCACATCGCGCCAGGCCACGGCGAGGAGGATTTCGACCTCGGGCAGGCCAACGGCCTGCCCGTGCCTGAGACGGTGGGCGATGACGGCACGTTCAACGCCTGGGTGCCGCTGTTCGCCGGGGTGCATGTCTATAAGGCCGCCGACCCAATCTGCGCGGCGCTGCGAGAGGCGAATGGCTTGCTCGGGCGGGGGACGCTGGTGCATTCCTACCCGCATTCCTGGCGGTCCAAGGCGCCGTTGATCTTCCGCGCCACGCCGCAATGGTTCATCCGCCTGGACGGCCCTGAGCGCATCCGGGAGGCGGCGCTAGAGGCGATCGCCGCGACGCATTTCGTCCCGGAGTCGGGGCGCAACCGCCTCGGCAGCATGGTCGCCTCTCGCCCGGATTGGTGCGTGAGCCGCCAGCGCGCCTGGGGCGTGCCGATCACCGTGTTCGTGGACAAGCGCACCGGCGAGCCGCTGCGCGATCCGGCCGTGGTCAAGCGCATCGTGGCGGCCTTCGCCCAGGAGGGCGCGGACGCCTGGTACGCCTCGCCGCCCTCGCGCTTCCTCGGTCCCGGCCGCGATCCGGACAACTACGAGCAGGTCAAGGACATCGTGGACGTGTGGTTCGAGTCCGGCTGCACCCACGCCTTCGTGCTAGAGGGACGCGACCTGCCCTGGCCGGCCGACCTCTATCTGGAAGGGTCGGACCAGCATCGCGGCTGGTTCAATTCCTCCCTGCTCGAAGCCGCGGGCACGCGCGGCCGCGCTCCGTTCAAGGCGGTGCTGACGCATGGCTTCGTCAATGACGAGCAGGGCCGCAAGATGTCGAAGTCGCTCGGCAATGTCGTTGCCCCCCACGAGGTGGAGAACAAGTTCGGCGCCGACATCCTGCGGCTGTGGATCATGATGTCCGACGCTACCGAGGATCTGCGGATCGGACCGGAGATCCTGAAGCA
>DATFDN010000094.1:0-7207 GCA_035252035.1 Acetobacteraceae bacterium
GGCCACCCGGCTCGGTTCTTCCCCGACAAACCCGCCCGACTGCCGCCGCCACAGCCGCGCGTAGGTGCCGCCACGGGCCAGGAGCTCGGCGTGGGTGCCCACCTCGACGATGCGGCCCGCCTCCAGCACCACGAGCCGGTCCATGCGCGCGATTGTGGACAGGCGGTGGGCGATGGCAATGACGGTGCGACCCTCCATCAGCGCATCGAGCCGGTCCTGGATTGCCGCCTCCACCTCTGAATCCAGCGCCGAAGTCGCCTCGTCCAGCACCAGGATGGGCGCGTCCTTCAGGATCACGCGGGCGATGGCGATGCGCTGGCGCTGGCCGCCGGAGAGCTTCACGCCGCGCTCCCCCACATGCGCGTCATAGCCGCGCCGCCCGTGCCAATCCTCCAGCCCGAGGATGAACTCATGCGCCTCCGCCCGCCGCGCGGCGTCCTCGATCATGGCCTGTGTCGCGTCGGGCCGGCCATAGCGGATGTTGTCGCTGATCGAGCGATGCAGCAACGAGGTGTCCTGCGTCACCATCGCGATGCGGGCGCGCAGGCTCTCCTGCGTCACGTCCGCGATGTCCTGGCCGTTGATCAGGATGCGCCCGTGCGCTGGCGTGTAGAAGCGCAGCAACAGGTTCACCAGCGTCGATTTGCCCGCCCCGGATGGGCCAATCAAACCGATGCGCTCGCCCGGCGCGATGGCGAGATCGATTCCCCGAAGCACAGCCGGGCGATCGGGCGAGCGGGTGTCGCGGCCGTAATCGAAATACACGGCCTCGAAGCGAATCGCGCCGGCCCGCACGGTCAGCTCGGCAGCGCCGGGCATGTCCGGCATTTGCCGCTCGATCGCGATTGAGCGCATCCCGTCCTGCACCGTGCCGACATTCTCGAAGATCGCGGTCACGCTGCGCGCCACCCAGCCCGCGATGTTGCTGATCTGCCAGGCCAACGGCAGCGCCATCGCAACCGATCCCACGCTGACGCGCCCCGCGCTCCAAAGCCAGATCGCCAGGCCAGCCGTGGTGACGAGCAGGGTCGCGTTCATCATCGCGAGGACGAAAACATAGCCCGTTATCATGCGCGTCTGGTCGCGGAACAGGGCGGTGTGCTGATCGACCGCATCGCGCACGAAAGCATCCTCGTCGCGAGCGCGGGCGAACAGCTTCACGGTCAGGATATTGGTGTAGCTATCGACGACCCGGCCGGTGAGAGTCGAGCGCGCCTCGCTCACCGCGCGCGAACGGTCGCGCAGCCGTGGCACGAAATAGCTCAGCATGGCCGCGTAGCAGGCGAACCAGACCAGGACCGGCAGCGCGAGCCGCCAATTGGCGGTCGCGAGCAGCCCTATCGCGCTACTGCCGTAGACGATGATGTACCACGCCGCGTCGAACGCCATCACCACGCTCTCGCGCAGCGCCGGGCCGGTCTGGATGACCCGATTGGCGACGCGGCCGGCGAAGTCGTTCTGGAAAAACGTCCAGCTCTGCCGCACCACATGCCAATGGTTTTGCCAGCGGATCAGGTTCGTCAGGCCGGGGTTGACAAGCTGGTTGACCAGCACGGCATGGGTCAGGAACACCGCCGGGCGCAGTACCAGCAGCACGCACGCCATGGCGGCGAGCTGCGGCCAGGAGTCCCGGAGCGAGGCGCGCGGCGCGTGGGCCGAGATCAGGGCCACGACACGGCCGATGAATGCCGGGATGCTGGCGTCCAGCACCGCGAGCAGCCCGCCGCCGATGAACAGCGCCATCACCAGCCAGCGCGCCTGGCGGATGAAGTGCCAATAGAATTGCCCCAGGCCGTCCACGGGCGGCTCGCTTGGCGCTCTCGTCGTCGGATTGAACAGGTCTTCGAGTCGTTGCAGCATCATGGAGGGATGGTCGCCGTGGCCCCGCCGGTCAATCAATCTTCTCGAATACCCGACTCGCGTGCCTCACGTTGGCGTCAGCCTCCACATGGAGGCGCAACCGGAATGGAGCACCACCGGCTTAAGCGGCGAGGGGACAAGGAGCGCATTATGGCGCAGGATAACAACCCGTCGGCCGACGAGTCGCGCATACCGCAGGCACGCCGCCTCGCTGAGCAGGCGCTGGAGGCCGAGCGGGCTGGCGATGCGGAGGCCGCGGACCGTCTGTTCGCCGAGGCCGAGCGGATCGACCCTGGCATCGTGGAGGCGGTGCTGGAGGAGGACGAGGCCACCGCCGCGCAACGCCCGGCTCGCCCGGCGCGAACCCGTGCCCTGGGCGGGGACGGCTTCATCGCCCGCAATGCGATGCCCGGCATCGGCCTGCACGCCTGGCAGGCGACCGGAACCGCGGGCGCTCCACGCACCCCGCCGGCCCATCCGACCCGCTTTGAGATCACCCTCACGGTGAATGGGCAAGCGCATCGGCTTGCTGTCGATACCCGCACCACCTTGCTCGATGCGTTGCGCGACCGGCTAAACCTGACCGGCACCAAGAAAGGCTGCGCCCTGGGCCAGTGCGGGTCATGCACCGTGCTGCTCGATGGGCGGCGCATCAATGCCTGCCTGATGCTCGCGGTCATGGCGGACGGCAAGGCGATCACCACGATCGAGGGCCTGGCGCGCGACGGTGCCCTGCATCCCGTGCAGGCGGCCTTCATCGCCCGTGATGCCTTCCAGTGCGGCTATTGCACGCCCGGCCAGATCATGTCCGCTGTCGGCCTGATCACGGAAGGCCGTGGCCGCGATGACGAGGAGATACGCGAGCAGATGAGCGGCAATCTCTGCCGCTGCGGCGCCTATGTGAATATCGTCGCGGCGATCCGCGACGCGCGCGGCCGGATGGAGGGCTGAGCCGATGCTCCCGTTCGGCTACGCCCAAGCGAAGGACGTCGGCAATGCCATCCAGCTCATGGGCCGCGCGCCGCACGCCATGTTCGTGGCTGGCGGGACCGATATGTTGCAGCTTTTGCGCGAGGGCGTGATCGAGCCTGCCGAGCTGATCGATCTCAATGCATTGCCGCTCGCCGGCATTGAAGCGGATGGCGAGGGCCTGCGCATCGGCGCACTGGCCCGGCTCTCCGATGTCGCCGACCACGCGCGGGTGCGCGCCGAGTTTCCCGTGCTGGCCCGCGCGCTGGCGGAAACCGCCTCGCCGCAAGTGCGAAATATGGCAACCATTGGCGGCAACCTGTTGCAGCGGACGCGCTGCCTCTATTTCCGCGACGTGGCGGTGCCCTGCAACAAGCGCCAGCCTGGCTCCGGCTGTCCGGCGCTCGACGGGCAGAACCGCATGAACGCCATCCTGGGCGGCAGCGCGCACTGCATCGCCGCGTATCCGGGCGACATGGCGAACGCGCTGATCGTGTTGGACGCCATGCTGACCGTGCATGGACCCGAGGGCGAGAGGCGCTTGAAGGTCGAGGAATTGCACCGCGAGCCGGGCGACGCGCCGCATGTCGAGACCACCATGCGTCCGGGTGAGATCATCACCGCGATCCATTTGCCCTCCAGCGCGCACGCCGGTAACTCGCACTATGTCAAGATACGCGACCGGGCGAGCTTCGAATGGGCGCTGGTCTCGGCGGCAGCCGCGATCGAGGTCGCGGATGGCGCGGTGCGGGTGGCGCGCGTCGCCGCCGGCGGGGTCGCGACGAAGCCTTGGCGCTTGCCGGAGGTCGAGCACCGACTGGTTGGCCGCAAACTCGACGAGGCGGCGGCCCTGACTGCCGCCGAGGCCGCCGCGCATGGCGCCGCCCTTCGTCCAGGGACCGCGTTCAAGGCGATATTGCTGCGCCGGGCGGTCGAACGGGTGTTGCTGATGGCGGGAGGCTTGGCATGAGCGCGGTCATCGGCCAGCCGGTCCCTCGCGTGGATGGACCAGCGAAGGTCACGGGACAGGCGCAATACGCGGCGGAGTTCCGGCCGTACCACCTGGCCTTCGCGGCCATCGTCTCCAGCACCATCCCGCGCGGCCATATCCGGACGGTCGATGTGGCGGAGGCCGAGCGCGCGCCGGGCGTGCTCGCCATCATCACGCACGAGAACTGCGAGCGCCTGCCCTACAAGGAGCTTGGGAAACGGCCGCAGGTCGATCCCAACTCGGGCGAGCAGCTTCATGTTTTCCAGAGCGCGGAAGTCCTGTTCGCGGGACAGCCCATCGCCGCGGTCGTCGCCGAGACGCAGGAGGCGGCGGATGGCGCGGCGCGGCTGGTGCGCGTGGCCTACACTGTCGATGAACCAACAACGGTGTTCCAGATCTCGGACGGCAAGCCACCATCGAGGGAAACGGCGGAGGCCGGGCGGCCGGCCGAGAGCGCGCGGGGCGATGCCGGCAGCGCGCTCGGCCTGGCTCCGGTGAAGGTGGACATCGCGTGCGGCCACGCGCGTGAGCATCACAATGCGATGGAGCCACACGCCACGATCGCCGAATGGGACGGCGACCGGCTGACGCTGTACGACAAGTCGCAATGGGTCTCGAACGTGCGCATGGAGATCGCGCACGTGTTCGGCATTCCGGAGGCGAACATCCGCGTCATCTCGCCCTTCGTGGGCGGCGCCTTCGGCTCGGCGCTGCGCACCTGGCCGCATGTCACCATCGCCGCGTTGTGCGCCCGGCGCGTGCATCGCCCGGTGCGGGTGGAGCTGACCCGGCGCGAGTGCTTCACCGCGATCGGCTTCCGTCCTCTGACGCGCCACCGCATCGCCTTGGGTGCGGAGCGCGACGGCCGGCTGCAAGCGATCGTGCATGAGGCGTACGGGCAGACCTCGATGTACGAGGAGTACGCCGAGACCACGCTGGAGCCAGCGCGCACCACCTATTCCTGCCCGAACGTGCGCACGCAGTACCGCCTGGTGGAGATGAACACCAACACGCCCTGCCCGATGCGCGCGCCGGGCGTCTCCACCGGCACGCTCGCCGTCGAGATGGCGATGAACGAGCTGGCTGAGGCACTGGGAATGGACCCGCTGGAATTGCGGCTGCGCAACTACGCCGAGCGCGATGAAAGCAGCAACCTGCCCTGGAGCAGCAAGGCGCTGCGGGAGTGCTACCGGGTCGGGGCCGAGCGGTTCGGCTGGAGCCGCCGCCCCGCCGCGCCACGCGCCATGCGTGATGGTGGTTGCCTGGTCGGCTGGGGCATGGCGAGCGCGATCTACCACGCTAACCGCAGCGCCTGCGCGGCGCAGGCGATCCTGTACGCGAACGGGCAAGCCGTGGTGCGCACGGCGGCCAGCGACATGGGGCCGGGGACGTATACCTCGATGACCCAGGTGGCGGCCGAGACGCTGGGATTGCCGATCGAGAAGGTGGACGTGGAGATCGGCGACACGGCAATGCCGAAAGCGCCGGTGCATGGCGGCAGCATCACCATGGCCAGCGTCGGCAACGGCGTGAAGGCCGCCTGCGAGGCTCTGCGCGAGAAGCTGCGCGCCCTGGCGGGCAACGAGACGGACGCCTCCCCCGAGGCGATCTTGCGCAAGCACGAGCTGGACCATCTGGAAGCCGAGGCCGAGTCGAAACCCGGTGATGAGAGCGAGAAGTATGCCTCCGCCGCTTTCGGCGCGGTGTTCGCCGAGGTGCGCGTCGATCCCGCGTTCGGCACGGTGCGTGTGCCCCGGCTGGTCGGCGCCTATGACGCGGGCCGCATCATCAATCCGATGATCGCGCGCAGCCAGTGCATCGGCGGTATGGTGGGCGGGCTTGGCATGGCGCTGCTTGAGGCTGCCGAATGGGACGAGCGGCTGGGCCGGGTGATGAACGCGAACTTGGCCGAGTATCTGGTCCCGGTCTGCGCCGATGTCGCCGAGCTGGACGTGACCTTCGTCCCGTCGGAGGACACCATCTTCAATCCGCTCGGCGCCAAGGGGCTGGCGGAAATCGCGCTATGCGGCGTGGCCCCCGCCATCGCCGAAGCGGTCTGGCACGCCACGGGCAAACGGGTGCGGGACTTGCCGATCCGGGTGGAGGATTTACTCGCGGAGTGATGTGGCCCTCCACGCTGGTGGCCTTGCTCCCGGCAGTTTAAGATCGTCTCATGCGTCCAGCCGAGTCACAACGCGAGAAGGGGGCTATCATGCGCAGGTTGCTTCTCTCCATGATTGGTGCCGGCGTCCTTATCTTCCCCGCGATGGCGCAAGCCCAGGCGCCGCAGCATGGCATCTATACCGGCAATCTGATCTTCACCTATACCGGCGAGGTGCTGCCGGGTCAGGAGCAGGCGTTCAAGGAGATGGTGCCGAAGATCGTCGCGGCGGTCGCGCAAGAGCCTGGCACCATGGCCTATGAGTGGAGTATGCGGGGGGACGGCAAGACCTTCGATGTTGTCGACATCTATCAAGACTCGAATGCAGTGGTCGCGCATGTGAAAGATGTCGTCGCGAAGTTTGGCGGTGAGCTTGGCAAGACCCAGAAGACTGTGAAATTCGTTGTCTATGGCAACCCGGATGCCGAGGCGAGGAAGGCCATAGAGGGCTTGCATCCGGAATACGAGACGCCGATCGGCGGGTTCGTGCGTTAGGCGCTGCCAATTCGGGTGGAGGATTTGCCCGCGGAGTGATACCATTCTCTCGGCGCTGACCGGAGCGGACCGAGGCGTGCGATGAGATGCCCCGCCTGCGGAACACCCCACCCAGCCGAGGCCCGATTCTGCGGGCACTGCGGCCAGAAGCTCGGGACGCCGCCTGGGCGCTGGGTGTCGGCGCAGCGGCGGTTCATGACCGTGATGTTCTGCGACCTGGTCGAGTCGACCCCCCTCGCATCGCGCCTTGACCCCGAGGAGCTGGCCGAGACGATCGGCGCCTACCGGCGTTGCGTGGCCGACGCCGCGGCGCGGTTTGATGGGTTTGTTGCGCAACATTCGGGTGACGGCGTGCTGGCCTATTTCGGCTACCCGCATGCCCACGAAGACGACGCGGAGCGGGCGGTCCGCGCCGCGCTCGCGGTGGTCGATTCGGTCGAAAGGCTGTTGCCGCGCCGGGATGACGCTCTCCGGGTGCGGATCGGCATCGCGAGCGGCCTCGCGGTGGTGGGCGACATCGCTGGCGGCAGGACCGCGCCGGAATGGGATGTCGCGGGCGAGGTGCCCAGCCTTGCCGCCCGGCTTCAGGCCGTGGCGGGTCCGAACCGGATCGTCGTCGCGCCCGGCACCCGCAAGCTGATCGGCACTCTGTTCCGGCTGCGCGATCTCGGCGCTGTCGCACTCAAGGGGTTTTCCGAGCCCGTGCGGGCCTGGGAGGTGTTGGGCGCGCG
>DATFDN010000095.1:0-16803 GCA_035252035.1 Acetobacteraceae bacterium
CTCGGCCTGCTTCTGCGCCTCCCAGGCGGCGTGCTGGCCCGCCGCGTCCCGCGCGGCGGCTGCGCCGAAGACATGCGGATGGCGGCGGAGCATCTTGTCGCCGATCGCGCGGGCGACATCGGCGAAGCCGAAATGCCCCGCCTCCTCGGCCATGCGCGCATGATAGACGACCTGGAACAGCAGATCGCCCAACTCGTCGGGCAGCGCCGCGAGATCCGCCCGGTCGATCACGTCGGCGACCTCGTAGGCCTCCTCGATCGTGTAGGGCGCGATGGTGGCGAAGCTCTGCGCCTGGTCCCACGGGCAGCCCCGCGCCGGATCGCGCAGCGCGGCCATGATGTCGAGCAGCCGGCGCAGTTCGGATTCGGCGACGCCCCGCGCCTCGTTCATGGAGGTTCCGTCAGACCAGGAACACGGTCATCAGGATCAGGAACAGCACGATCAAGCCGACCGCCGCGGTCACGAACCGGGTGAAGGAGAGCCAGAAGCGCTGACGGTCGGCCAGGAACGCCTCCTCGGTCTCCGGGGCTCGGAACATGATCGGGCGATCCGCCATGGCGTCCTCCATCCAGATCGGTGAATTAAGGCATTGAGTTGCCTTCTATTCACGAACGGCGCGGCCCGGCAAGGGGTTGCGCAGCGCAGCATCGGGGGCTGGCGGCGTCCCCGCGCCACCCGTGGCGAACAGGCCCAGCGCGAGCGGATAGAGGCGGTGCTCCTCGGACAGCACGCGCGCCGCCAGCCTCTCGGCGTCGTCGCCGGGCAGGACCGGGACCGCTGCCTGGGCCAGGATCGGTCCGGCGTCGGTCGCCTCCGTCACCAAATGGACGGTGCAGCCATGCAGCTTGACCCCGGCTCGCAACGCCCGTTCATGGGTGTGCAGCCCCGGAAAGGCTGGCAGCAAGCTGGGATGGATGTTCAGCATCCGCCCCGCCCAGCGTCCGACCAGGAAGGGCGTGAGCAGGCGCATGTAACCGGCCAGGCACACAACTTCGATGCCGTGCGCGCGCAGCGCGGCGTCGAGCGCCGCCTCATGCGCCGCCCGGTCGGCTCCGAAGTCGCGGTGATCGATGACCGCGCTCTGGATGCCCGCGGCATTGGCATGGGACAGTCCGCCGGCGTCGGGGCGGTTGGAGAGCACCAGCGCGATCTCGGCCGGGTAGTCCGGCGCGGCGGCGGCGGCGATCAGCGCGGCGAGGTTGGAGCCGCGGCCGCTGATGAGGACGGCCGTGCGGCGCCTCACGCCAGCCAGCCGGGCGGCAAATCGATCCGCACGGCGGCCGCTCCCGCGCTCGCCGCAACGCGGCCGAGCGGAAACGCCTCCTCCCCCGAAGCCCGCAACGCCTCCACCGCGGCAGCCTCGTCGGCGACCACGAGCGCCATCCCGACCCCGCAATTGAACACGCGCAGCATCTCCGCCGGCTCCACCGCGCCGGCCTGGGCCAGCCAACGGAACACCGCCGGCACCGGCCAGGAAGGCGCAAGGACGGCCACGGTGTCGGCGGGCAGCACGCGGGGCAGGTTGCCGGGCAGCCCGCCGCCGGTGACGTGCGCCGCCGCCTTCAACAATCCCGCGCGCCGCAACGCGAGCAGCGGTCGGACATAGAGGCGGGTCGGGGCCATCAACGCCTGTCCCAAGGTCACGCCGGGCGCGAACGGCGCGGGGGCGCCCCAGTCCAGGCCCGACGCTCCCACGATCCGGCGCACCAGCGAAAAGCCATTGGAATGCACGCCCGCGCTCGCCAGCCCCAGGATCGGATCGCCGACGGCAACACCGTGCGGCAGCAGCGTGCCGCGCTCCGCCGCGCCGACGGCGAATCCGGCGAGGTCGTACTCGCCCGCGCCGTACATGCCCGGCATCTCCGCCGTCTCGCCGCCCACCAGGGCGCATCCGGCCTGCCGGCAGCCCTCGGCGATGCCGCTGATCACCGCGCGCGCGCGCTCCACGTCAAGCCGGCCCGTGGCGAAGTAGTCGAGGAAGAACAAAGGCTCCGCGCCCTGAACGATGAGGTCGTTCACACACATCGCGACCAGGTCGATCCCGACCGTCCCGTGCAGCCCGGTCTCGATGGCAACCTTGAGCTTGGTGCCGACCCCGTCGGTCGCGGCGACCAGCACCGGGTCCGCGAAGCCCGCCGCCTTGGGGTCGAACAGCGCGCCGAAGCCGCCAAGGCCGCCGACCACGCCCGGGCGCGCGGTGGCGCGGGCCAGCGGCTTGATCGCCTCCACCAACGCCTCGCCCGCGTCGATATCCACCCCGGCCGCGCGGTAATCAAGGCCGTTGCCCACGCGATCGCAACTGGTCATCATGCTCCCTATAGGCTAGGCCTCGCCCTGGATGTGCGCGGCGAGGGCGGGGCCTGCAAGGCGGTGGTGGTGTGGCGGAAGCAATCATAAGCCCTGACGGGGCGCAACGGCCGCGCGAGGGCTGATGCCGGACGGCGCCCCCCTGCACACTCGCGGCTCCGCCGCGCTGCTCACCCTGCCGAACCTCATCACGTTGGCCCGTCTCTGCGCCGTGCCGCTGGCGTTCTGGCTGGTGGTCGATCGCGCGATGGCCGCCGCCTTCGGCCTGTTCGTGGCGGCCGGCGCCTCGGACGCCGTGGATGGCTGGCTCGCCCGGCGTGCCGGCAGCACCCGCCTGGGTGCCATGCTCGACCCGGTGGCGGACAAGGCGCTGCTCGTCACCATGTACGTGACCTTGGCGGCGGTGAGCGCGCTGCCGAGCTGGCTGGCCACCCTGGTGGTGTTCCGCGACATGGTGATCGTGGGCGGGGTGGTGGTCCTGGGGCTGCTCGGCCAGCCGGTGGCGATCCAGCCGTTGTTCGTCTCCAAGGTCAACACGATGCTGCAAATCGTCCTGGTCGCGCTTACCTTGTTCCTGGCCGGTTTCGGCCTGGACGCGCCGAGCGCCCATGACGCGGCGCTGGCGCTGAGCTGGGCCGTCGCGGCCACCACGCTGCTTTCCGGAGTCGCCTATGTCTGGCGTGTGGCACACGGGCGGTAGGATCGCCTTCATGCGCCTGGTGCGGCGCCGGCCGGTCCTCGTCGAGGCGCCGCGGTTCGAGCCGCTGAGCGTGCCCGATGCCGTCCTGCCCCCGCCACCCCCGCCATCACCGCCGCCGGTCGAGGTCGCGGCCGCGCCGGCCGTTCCCCACGCCACGCGCGTGCAGCGCATCGCGCTCGTGGTCGGGTTGCTTCTGGCGGCGGCGCTGGCGCTTGAGCTGTTCGGCGGCATCCTCGCGCCGTTCGTGGCCGCCGCGGTGATCGCCTACGCGCTCGATCCGGCGGCGACGCGCCTCACCCACCTCGGCCTGCCGCGCGGTGTCGCCGCGCTGGTCCTGGTGCTCGGCGTGGTGGCGGCGTTCCTGCTGTTCACGCTGCTGCTCTACCCGCTGCTGCTCCAGCAGGTCGGCCTGTTCCTCGGCCGCTTCCCCCAGTACGTCCACTTGCTGCAACGCTGGGCGGCGCAGATCGTGACGAACCTGCAAGACAGCTTCGGACCCGAGGTGGTCAACGACAAGCTGCGCGACCTCGTGGCCGGCCAGGCCGGGTCGATGCTCACCTTCCTGCTCTCCGCCGTCACCGGGCTGATCGGCGGCGGCTTCGCGCTGTTCAACGTGCTGAGCTTGGCCGTGGTGACGCCGGTGGTGGCGTTCTATCTCCTGCGCGACTGGCCGCGCGCCCTCGCCAGCATCGATTCGTGGCTGCCCCGCCGCTATGCCGAGACGATCCGCGCGCAGGCCCGCGAGGTGGACCGCATCCTCTCGGCCTGGGTGCGCGGACAGGCGCTGTGCTGCGTGCTGCTCGCCGCCTATTACGCCTTCGCCCTCACCGTCGCCGGGCTCGATCTCGGGCTGATCGTCGGCACCGGGGCCGGGCTGCTCTCCTTCATCCCCTATGTCGGCTCGATCACCGGGGGCGTGACGGCGCTCGCCCTCGCCTTGGCGCAGTTCCCGACCTGGCGCGGCGTGATCGTCATTGGCTGCGTGCTCATCGTCGGGCAGATCCTGGAAGGCTACGTGATCTATCCGCGCTTCCTGGGCGACCGGGTGGAGCTGCCGGCGGTCTGGGTGATCTTCGCGTTGTTCGCCGGCGGCGCCGCGTTCGGCTTTCTGGGGGTGATGCTCGCCGTGCCGATTGCGGCTACGATCGGGGTGTTGTGCCGGTTCTGGGTGCGCCGCTACCTCAACAGCCCGCTCTACCTGGACCCGCCATCCACGTCCTGACCGGGAGAGACCGCCGTGGACCTCGGACGCCTCCAACCAGCGACGCTCACCTTGCTCCGCGTCGCCGCCGGACTGTGCTTCCTTGAGCACGGCACGGCCAAGCTGTTCGGCTTCCCCCCGGTCGCGCAGTTCCTGCACGGTCCCCTGCCGCCGCTCATTCTCGCGGCCGGTGTCCTGGAGGCGGTGGGCGGCGCGTTGCTCGTGCTGGGCTGGTTCACCCGCCCGGCGGCGTTCGTGCTCTCGGGCGAGATGGCGTTCGCGTACTTCATGGCGCACGCGCCGAAATCGGTCTTTCCCGTCATCAATGGCGGCGACGCGGCGGTCCTCTACTGCTTCATCTTCCTTTATCTCGCGGTCGCGGGCGGCGGCCTGCTCAGCGTCGATCGCCTCCTGGGTCGCCGGGGCTTCGGCCACCGAGCGGCCGTCTGAGGCGGTGAGGATGCGGCAGCTCCCGCTGCCGTTGGCCCACCGTCCGGAGTTCACGGCGGCCGGCTTCATCGAGGCTCCCTCGAACGCCGCCGCGCTGGCCTGGCTCGCGCCGGGCGTGACCTGGCCCAATGGACGCCTGGCGCTGTGGGGAGAGGCGGGATGCGGCAAGACGCACCTGCTGCACATCTGGGCGCGTCGCGTCGGGGCGCGGTTCGCGCTGCTGCCCGACGACGAGCCGCCCGCCGGTCCGATCGCGATCGACGACGCCGACGCGGTGGCCTCGGACGAGCGGCGTCTGCTGCACCTGCTGAACGCGGCGGCCGAAGCCGGGCAGAGCGTGCTGATGGTGGCGCGTACGCCGCCCGCCCGCTGGCCGGTGGCGCTGCCGGATCTGGGCTCCCGGCTGCGTGCCACCGCCGCGGTCGAAATCGCGCCGGCCGACGATACGCTGCTCGCCGACCTGTTGAAGTGCCTTCTTGTCGCGCGCCAGCTTGCCGTCCCCGCCGCCCTGCAATCCTGGCTGCTGCTCCGCCTGCCGCGCACGCCCTCCGCCATTCGCGAGGCGGCGGCGCGGCTGGACCGCGCGAGCCTGGCGGCCGGAGGCGCCGTCACCCGCCCGATCGCGGCCGCCGTGCTGGAGGAGATGGAGGAGCCGGGTCAGCGCCAGTGACCGCCATGCCAGCCGCCGCCGTGCCAGCCGCCGCCGTGCCAGTGGTCATGCCAGCCGGTACCGCCGCCCACGACGAACACACCCGTGCTGACGAAGCCGGGACCATAGAAGCCTGGTCCCCCGTACGGATACGGATAGCCCGCCGCCACCGGATAGCCATAGGACGGATAGCCCAGCGCGTAGCCGGGCGGCGGCGACTGCACTGAATCGCCGCGCGAGTACATGCACTGCGTGTAGGCGATGTTGTAGCGCTGTTGCAGGGAGTACTGGCTCGCCTCGCCGCGCTGGCTGCCGATCGATGCGCCCCCCAGCAACCCGGCGCCGCCACCGATCGCGGCTCCGGCCCCGGCATTGCCGCCGACCGCCCCGAGCGCCGCGCCAAGCGCCGCCCCGCCCAGCGTGCCCAGCACCGCCCCGGCGGTGCCTGGCGTCGCGCCAGCCTGACCCGGCGACTCATACATCGTGGTCTGATAGGCGTAGTTCCGGCAGGCGTAATCGTCCTGCTGGAAAGCCGTCAGGCTCTTGCCGTTGCCCGGCAGCGCCATCACCGTCGGCCCGGTCGGCGGCTGCACGGCACAGCCCGCGAGCAGCACGGCCCCGCCGAGCACGAAGGCGGTCACGCCCAATCGACGCCGCATGGTTCTTGTTCCTTGTTGGTTGACACGGTCGAAATCTAGGATGGTTTTCCGGAAAAATCAGTAGGCCCACGGATCGTAGGGGCCGAACGGGCCGGACGGCCAAGGCCCCCAGGCGAGCTGGTTCATCTGCGCCGCCTGCAGCTCGGTCTCGGCGATCCGCTGGCGCACGGCGAGACGTTGATAAGCCTGGTACGCGTGCCGCCCGCCGACGTAGAGACAATGGCACCCGTTGGGATCGGCATAGAACCAGGCCGGTTTGCCCTCGCGCCGCACCAGCACGAGTTGTCCGGGCGGCAGCGAGGCCATCATCGCGGCGCGGGTCGGCGTGTCCGGCAGCTCCACTCGGAAGCCGGCCGCCGCCAGCAGGCTCTCCTGATTGGCGATCTCCTGCGCCGCGCATCCGGCAAGGGCGAACGCGAGGATGATGGCTGGTCGCGCGAGCCGCATTCTCCGCCTCCTCTCCGATCAAGCCGCCAAGACAATCGGAGCGCGCCCGATCGGGCCAATCACATGTTCGAAACGGCACCACCGTCCATGTGACGCGGGAGGTAGATCCTCAGGGACGTCCCCCGCCCGACTTCACTGCGGGCCTGGAGGTGTCCCCCGGACTGCGTGACGAAATCATGAACTTGGCTGAGCCCCAGCCCGGTTCCCCGGCTTTCCTTGGTGGTGAAGAACGGGTCGAAGGCATGGGCGGCGACCTCTGGCGCCATGCCGGTTCCGGTGTCCGTGACCGTGATGGCGACGCACTCGGTCGCCGAGACGTCCGGGGGGACGTCCGGACAGGTCTCTCCGAAACCGACGTTCCGGGTCTCGATCGTGAGGCAGCCGCCGCCCGGCATGGCGTCGCGGGCGTTCACCGCCAGGTTCATGATCGCGTTCTCAAGCTGGCACGGATCGACGCATGTGCTCCAGAGTCCGTCAGCGCACACGCATTCGAGTTCGATGTTCTCGCCCAATGTCCCGCGAAGCAGTTCGGCCAGGCCGGAGACCAGCGCGTTGACGTTCACGACCACGGGGGAATGCGCTTGCCTCCTTGAGAGGGCGAGCAGCCGGTGCGCGAGCGCCGCGGCGCGGTCGCCGCCGCTGATCGCCTTGTCGAGGAGCTCGGTGACATCGGCGCGACCCTGCGCCAGGCGCCGGCGGGCGATCTCCAGGTTCCCCATGATGACCGTCAGCATGTTGGCGAAGTCGTGCGCGATCCCCCCGGCGAGCTGCCCGATCGTCTCCATCTTCTGCATCTGCCGCAACTGCGCCTCGGCGGCCTCTCTCGCCCGGATTTCCGCCTGGAGCTGCGCCTTCAGCTTGATGAGCTCTCGGGTTGCCTGCGCGCCGCCTGCCCCCGGCGCTTCATCCAGGTGCCGCAGCATGTCCATGTGAACGAGGTGAGCGGTCGTTGGCATCATCACCCCCCAGGTCAGTGACAGTCCTCAGAAGCGCGGTCTCCGGACGGGAGGCCCTCACGCCGCGGGGACGCAGTCCGCCTCCGCCAAGCGGATGGCTTCATCGAACGCGGCCAGGACTTCGGCGTGGGTCGAGCAATCGTTCATCGCCTCGACAGTCGAGAAGTTGCGTTGCCTCGCCACTGCCCGCAGGTAGGCGAACGCAGGCTTTCTGAAGTGTCGCCCCGGCCCGAGCGCGCTGACCTGCAAGACGGCCCCCATGGCGCAGAACCTTCCGTCGTGGGTTCGCAAGCGCCCCTTCGCCCATTTCTCCTCCGACGCGATGAGCGTGCGGGCCGCGCAGAGGAGCGCGGGAACGGCCACCGGCTCGATGCTCTTTCGAAGCGACATGGCCTCGGCGCGGCGCGCGGCCAGCCCCGGCGGCCACATCAAGGCAAGCGCGTCGCCGACATTTCGACACGCCGCCAGGAGCCGGCTGTTGGAACTTTGGCTGCTGTGGGAACCCAAACCGTCGAAAGGCATGTGAGTCACACTCCCATGGAGGCCAGCGGCCGTGCTCGATGGGGCCTGCCGGTCTCGGCCGTCGCGCCCATGTCGCAGGCTTGGAGAGGGAGCGGCGGCTCGCGGGTGCCAATGGCACATGCTCCTCCCCGTGTGCCTGGTTCGGTCCGGTCTCGGCAGTCCGCCCGGATAACGCCGAAGCTGTTGCTTTCCGGGGGAATGAGGAGAGCCGATTAACGCAAAATCCTATGCGAAAATGCGCGGCGGCCCAGGCGCGAGCCGGGCGTTTCGAATCCAATCCCAGAGGGCACGAGTGCGCCGGCGCGCGGCGGTCGCTCTTGAGTTGTTGGCCATCGCGCACGCTGCGTTCGCCTTCACTATCACGCTGTGTTCGCCTTGACTATGGAGAAAGTTATGGACGAGATCGGACGGGCCACGCTGAGCCGCGTCTTGGCTGTATGGACCAGTCTCTTGGCCAAGGTGGTTCCATCGGGAAGAACCATCGACTTGGGTCTTCGCCGAAAGGGAGTGCCGGTTCCAGTTCGCGCACGCGTCCATGACGTCGTCGGCCAGCGAGTGCCTTGCCCGGTGCCGGTGCGCGTTCGCGGCCAGCACCGCCGGTGATGCTCGTCGCGCCAACTCACCAACTCATAGCGGCGTTGCTCGGCAGTCGGGCGCGCGCCGCGCAATGAGCGGAAGCCGCCACGCTCAACCCCCAGGTGTGGCGCTTCCGTTTGCTTCCTTGCGTCACCTGTGAACGAAGGAGTTTGCGATGCAGATGCATGGGCTTTTGTTGACGTCCGCCGCGCTGGCGCTGGCCGCCGCCCCGGCCTTCGCCCAGACCAACACGCCGGCCGGATCACAAACGAACCAGTCCGGGGCGGGGGCGGCTTCCGCGAGCCAGATGGGCGGGCAGAACGCCACCATCCGCCAGCACATCGCACAGCAGTTGTCGCAGGCAGGCTTCACCGATGTCCATGTGATGCCGGAGTCCTTCCTGGTGCGCGCGAAGAACCCGCAGGGCTATCCCGTGCTGATGGTCATCAATCCTGACTCCATAACCGCCGTGACCGCCGTGGGCGCTCAGGCCGGGGGTCACATGGCTCAAGGTGGCGGCGGCGCAGCGGGCACCGGCACGCCGAACGGAAACGGCGCCGCGCAGCGCTGATCGGGTGAGCGTCTGGGCGGGCCGCCCGCCCCGACGTGCCGTTGCCCGCCCCGCCTCTCCCGCCTGGGGGAGGTGGAGCGTCGGTTTGGTCGTTGCCGACCGCCAGGGCCTCATCCCCACCAGTGGCGGCAATGTCGGAGCGTCGCAGCTTTTCGCTCGCCTTCGAGCCTGCGCCGGCGCTGGGGATGACAGGCGGTCGCGGAGCCGCTGCGAACGCCCGTGCGGGGCTTGACGCCATTGGCGGCTTGTCGGCAGAACATTGGCGGACAGTGGACAGGGCCGTGGTCCGGGAGATAGCGACCGCAGCGACGCATCTTGAAGGAGGGCGCGTGGGGCTTCCCGCGGCCGCGGTTCTCTCGACCGCCCAACCGACCGCGACCGGCGCTCGCACTGCGCTCTGCCACGGCCCGTCGCACGTTTGAGCGTCTCGGATGAGGATGGGTTCGCCCCGCCGCGCCTCGAAATGCGTGGCATCAACAAGGCGTTCCCCGGCGTGCGCGCGCTCGACAACGTCTCGTTCGACTGCCGCGCCGGCGAGGTGCATGTCATTTGCGGCGAGAATGGCGCCGGCAAGTCAACGCTGATCAAGGTGCTGGGCGGCATCTACGCGCCCGATGCCGGCACGGTGCTGATCGACGGAAACCCGGTGCGCTTCGGCCACCCGCTGGAGGCGCGCGAGGCCGGGGTCGGCATCATTCACCAGGAGCTGAGCCTCCTGCCCAACCGGACGGTCGCGGAAAATCTATTCCTTGGGCGCGAGCCGACGCGCTACGGCCTGTTGGATCGCGCCGCCATGCGCCGCGGCGCGCGCGCTCTGCTCGCGCGCCTCGCCTCGCCGATCGACCCCGACCTGCCTTGCGGGCGGCTCAGCATCCACGAGATGCAGACCGTCGAGATCGCGAGGGCGCTCGGGCTCGCGGCGCGCATCCTGGTGCTCGATGAGCCCACGGCGGCACTCGACGCGGCGGAATCGGAGCGGCTGCTCGCGCTGGTGCGCCGGCTGCGGGCCGATGGCGTGGCGCTGGTCTACATTTCCCACCGCATGGCCGAGGTGATGGCCGTCGCCGACCGCGTCACCGTGCTCAAGGACGGGCGGAATGTGGGAACCGCACCGCGCGCGGCGTTGAGCGTGCCGGACATCGTGCGCATGATGGTCGGGCGCGAGGTCTCCGAGATGTATCCGGCGCCGCTCGCCGACGCCTCCGGCGAGGAGGTGCTGCGCATCGAGCGCGCCGGCAACGGGGCGCTGTCCGGCATCGATCTCACCGTGCGCGCGGGCGAGATCGTGGCCGTGGCGGGGCTCGAGGACTCGGGAAAGTCGTTGCTGACGCGCGCAATCTTCGGTGACGCGCCGTTCACCTCCGGCCGCGTCCTGCTTGGCGGCAAGCCGGTCGTCATCGACTCCCCGCGCAGGGCCGCCGCCTCTGGCATCGGCTTCCTCTCCGAGGACCGCAAGGGCGAGGGGCTCGCGCTGCGCCAGTCCGTGCGCGACAACGCGCTGCTCACCCTGCGCGCCTTCGCCCCCTCGCTCGCCGACGCCTTCGCGGGCGCGCTGTCGGCGCGGCGGGCCGACGCGGTGCTGCGATCGGCGGACGTGCGGACGGCGGCGTATGGCGGCCCGGTCGAGTTGCTCTCGGGGGGCAACCAGCAGAAGACGATCATCGCTCGCTGGCTCACGCGCGCGCCGCGCCTGCTGTTGTTCGCCGAGCCCACGCGCGGCATCGACGTGGCCGCCAAGGCGGGCGTATATCGCGCCATGCGCGACTATGTCGCCGGCGGGCGGGCGATCCTGATGGCTTCGTCGGACCTGCCGGAGGTCATCGGGGTGGCGGACCGGATCGTGGTGATGCGCGCCGGGCGGATCGCCGGCGAGCTGCCGGCGGGAGTAACCGAGGAGCAGGTGATGGCGCTCGCCGTCGGCGCCGCCCTGGAGGAGGAGCCGCGTGCGCCGGCTTAGCGTGCCCTCGGTTCCCTTGGCGCTGATCCTTGGGTCGCTGCTGGCGTTCTCGGCCACCGCGGTCGCGACCCACAGCAACGACCAGCTGACCTGGGCCGGACTCGGCGGGCTGATCGAGCGCATGGTGGCTCTCGGCATCGTCGCGCTGGGGCAGACTTTCGTCATCCTGGCCCGCTCGATCGATCTGTCGGTGGCGCAGGTCATCAGCGTCGCCGCGGTCATGGCCTCGTTCGTCATGCAGGGCCGCGTCGAGATGATCGGCCCGGCGATCGCATTGGTCCTGGCCATCTCGGTCGTCGTCGGGCTGGCCAACGGGCTGCTGGTCGCCCGCGCGCGGATCAACCCGTTCATCGCCACGCTCGGCGTCGGCCTGTGTCTCCAAGGCGTGCTCTCCGCCGCCTTCACCGATTTCGCCGGATCGGTGCCGCGCGGCTTCCAGGTGCTCGCGTACGGCAGCGCCGGCGGGGTGCCGCTGCCCATCCTGCTGCTGCTTCTGCTCACCACCCTCTGCTGGCTCGTGCTTGAGCACACGCGCTTCGGCGCGCACCTCTACGCCGTCGGCGGCAATGCCGAGGGCGCGCGGCAGGCGGGCATCCACACGGGGCGCGTGCTGATCGCGGCGCACGCTGTCTGTAGCGTGCTAGCGGGCCTGGCTGGGCTGTATCTCGCGGCGCGGTTGCGCTCTGGGGCGCCTTGGATCGGGCGGGACGGCGTTTACGACCTTCAATCCATCGCGGTCGCGGTCATCGGCGGAACCCTGCTTTCCGGTGGGCGCGGCGGCGTCTGGGGCAGCTTCGCCGGCGCGCTGCTGTTCGCCACGCTCGATGCGATGTTCACCATGCTGGCCGTGGACCCGTTCTTCCAGCAGGTGCTGCGTGGCGTGGTGGTGATCGCCGCCGTGGCCGCTTATTCCAGCCGCTCGCGGCTACTCGTCGCATGAGGGTGCGCGCCATGCTCGCGCGGCGGAGCTTCGCGCCGCGGCAGGTGCATGTCAGCCTCCTGGCGCTGCTCGCGCTCTACGCCGCCATCGCGGTGGTTCAGCCGAGCTACCTGGAGCCGGCGAGCGTCATGAACTTCCTGCGCCGCGCCGCGCCGCTGGTGGTGCTCGCCTGCGGCCAGCTCACGGTGCTGCTGACCGGCGGGTTCGACCTCTCGATGGGCTCGCTCGTGACCTTGACGGTGCTCGGCGGCTCGATCCTGATCGGCAACGACCCGGCGCGCACCTGGTGGGCGATTGGCGTCCTCTACCTCATCGGGCTGGCGACCGGACTGGTGAATGGCCTCGTGGTGAGCCGGCTCAAGGTGCCCTCGATCATCGCCACGCTCGGCACATTGCTCGCCGCGCGCGGCGGGGCGCTGCTGTGGTCGGGCGGGTCGCCCCGAGGCTACCTGCCCGAGAACTTCCGTTTCTTCGGCCGCTTCATGTGGCGCCACGTGCCGGTGATCGAAATCCTGCCGGTGGCGGTGCCGATCGCCGCCGCCCTCGCGCTCCTCTTCGCCTGGCTCGTGCATCGCACCGTGTTCGGCAAGCAACTGGTCGCGGTCGGCGACAACCCGCGCGCCGCCCTGCTCGCGGGGGTCCGGGTCGGCGCGGTGCGGGTCACGGCCTTCGTCATCTCCGCGCTCGCGGCGGTGACGGGCGGCATCCTGCTTGGCGGCTTTGGCGGGGTGTCAAATGACGTGGGCCAAGGGCTGGAGTTGCAGGCGATCGCCGCGTGCGTGATCGGCGGCACGCAGTTGATGGGCGGCGGCGGCACGGTGCTTGGCGCGGTCGCTGGCGCGCTCACGCTTTTCGCGCTGTTCACGCTACTCAATCTCCTGGGCCTGCCGGAGCCCCTGCGCGTGGCGATCCAGGGCGCGATCCTGATTGCCACCATGGCGTCGGGCAGCTTGCGCCGGGGCGCCGCCGCTGGCAGGGCATGATGAGCCGACCCGGACGAACCGGGCAAGAAAGGAGAGAATGATGAGGACACGGCTGATCCTGGCGGCGCTCGCCCTGGCCTGGGCGTTCGCGCACGGCGCCCACGCCCAGAACTTCAACGACCCGCAAGCGTTCGCCGAGCAGGACAAGCTGCTGCACACCCCGCCGCAGGGGCCGGCCGGTCAGCCCTGGCTGCAATGGGTCGGCGGCGGCCTGGAGAGCACCGCGCAGTTCAAGAAGCCCGGCCCCTATCGTGTCTGCTTCTCCAACGCCGGGGTCGGCAACCCGTGGCGCGTTGTCGGCGTGACCGACATCAAGGCCGAGGCCGACCTGCTCAAGCAGGACATCGCCGCCTTCACCATCGCCGACGGGCAGAGCAAGGACGACAAGCAGATCTCGGACATCGCCGACTTCGTGAACAGCGGCAAGTGCGACATCCTGATCGTTTCTCCGAACACCACCGCGGCCTTGACCCCGGCCATCGAGCAGGCGTGCAAGAAGCTTCCGGTCGTCGTGTTCGACCGCGGCGTGAACACGAACTGCCCCGTCACGTTCGTCGGGCCGATTGGCGGCTACGCCTGGGGGATTCAGTCCGCCACCTTCATGGCGGACCACCTGAAGAAGGGGGCGAGCGTGCTCGCGCTGCGCATCCTGCCCGGGGTCGATGTGCTGGAGACGCGCTACTCGGCGGCGAAGCGCATCTTCGACCAGCGCGGCGTCAAGATCATCGGCGCCGAGTTCACCGAGGGCGACAACGCCAAGACCAAGTCGATCGTCGAGGACTACCTGAACCGCTTCGGTAGCATCGACGGCGTCTGGATGGACGCCGGCGCCACCGCCGTCGCGGCGCTGGAGGCGTTCGAGGACGCGGCCAAGCCGTACCCGGTCATCAGCGGCGAGGACCAGGAGGATTTCCTGGAGTTCTGGCAGAAGCACCGCCTCACCGCGATCGCGCCCACGTACCCCACGTACCAGTGGCGCACGGCGCTGATCGCGGCGATTCGCATCCTGAAGGGTGAGGAGATTCCGCGCCCGCGCTGGAACCTGCCGCAGCCCGCGATCACCCAGGCGGATCTCGCCAAGTACGTCGATCCACGGATGCCGCCCCTGTTCTACGCCATGTGCGGCTGTCAGGACATGCCGGGCTATCCGCAGCGCTGGGGTGGCAAGTAGGCCGGGACCGAAGACAGCTTCACCTGAGCCGCAAGGGAGGACTTGCTGTGACCAATCTCCATATCCGCAACGCGATGGTCTTCGACGGCACCGGCGCCGACCGCTTTCCCGCCGATGTCGTCGTTCGCGGCAACAGGATCTGGCGTGTCGCCCCGGCAGGCGCCGCGCTCGACACCTCCGGCTGCGAGTCGATCGACGCCGCCGGCCTCACGCTGATGCCGGGCATGACCGAAGGGCACGCGCACCTCAGCTTCTGCGGCGCGCGGACGAACACCGACCTGGGCGACATCCCGCCCGAGGAGCACATCCTGGCGACGATGCGCAACGCGGAGCTGCTGCTCGACCACGGCTTCACCAGCGCCTATAGCGCCGCCAGCGCCAAGATCCGGCTCGACATCGTCATTCGCAACGAGATCGACGCAGGGCTGTTGAAGGGTCCGCGCCTGCGCGCGTCCAGCCCCGAGATCACGGTGAGCGGCGGGCTCGGCGATGAAACCCGCCTGCACCAGCAACGCAGCAGCTTCGGCCTTGTCGCTGACGGCCCCGACGAGGTGCGCCGCGCCGCGCGCGTCTGCATCCGCGAGGGCGCGGACAACATCAAGATCAACATTTCCGGTGACGACTTCGTCAATCCCGCCAAGGGCGCGATGACGGTCATGAGCGAGGCGGAGGTACTGGCCGCCGTCGAGACCGCCCACGACTTCGACCGCCGCGTGAACTGCCACGCGCGCGCCGGCAAGTCGGTGAAGCGCGCGGTCAAGTGCGGCGTGGACGTGATCTATCATTGCGAGCAGACCGACGCCGAGGGGCTCGACATGCTGGAGGCGGCGAAGGACAGGCTGTTCGTCGGCCCGGCGATCGGGCTGATCCACAACACGATCCACGAGGCGGCCGAGTTCGGCATCACGCCCGAGGTGGTCGAGAAGCTCGGTATGCGGCGGGTGATCGAGGGTAGTTGCCGGGCCTACAACGAGCTGCGCCGGCGCGGCGTGCGCGTGCTGATCGGCGGGGACTACGGCTTCGCCTGGACGCCCCAGGGCACGAACGCGCGCGACCTTGAGCACTTCGTGAACATGTTCGGCTACTCGCCAGCCGAGGCGCTGGTTTGCGCGACGAAGTTCGGCGGCGAGGTGATGGGCATGGGCGACGAGCTGGGCCTGATCAAGGAGGGCTACCTCGCCGACCTCTTGCTGGTGGACGGCGATCCCACCCAGGATGTGCGCGTCATGCAGGACAGGAACCGGCTGGCGCTGATCATGAAGGACGGGACCATCCACAAGCGCGGCCTGCCCACGCGCCTCGCCGTCGCCGCGGAGTAGGCGGCCTGAGGTGCGTCGGAGCGGGCGCGCCGACGCCAAAGCTCAGGTGAGGACCAGGTCTATGTGGACCGGGTCATGGATGGTGCTGCCGACCGGCGACCAAAGCAGGGCGTTGACGACGAGGGCCTTGAGCACCTCGCGCGGCGCGTCCGCCTCGATATGCACCCTCACCCGAACCGTCTCGAAGCCTATTGGCTTCGGTCCGTCGGCGCCGACGACCCCCCATAAGGCGCTGGGGTCGCAGTCCGCCTCGACTTCGAGCGCCAGGCTCTCGATCGCGATGACACGCGCGACTGCGTTGGCCCGGATAGCGATAGCGAGGCAGGAGCCGAGGGCAGCCAGCAACATCTCGGAAGGGGTTGGGGCCGCGTCATCCTTGGCCGGAGTCAATCTCCCTTCCAGCGCATAGGGCGGCAGATTGCGAATATAGTTCAATTGCCGAAACTGATCCTCGGCCACGGTCCGGCAGCGCAGTGTGCGGCGTGTCATCGGTTGAGCATTCGGCTCGCCAACGAAAGCCTCCAGTTGCTCCGCCCTTGGCGGAGGGGAAGCATCACGATCGGAGGCGGAGTTCGTGGTCATCGGCCCTTCCCCGCGTTCTCATCCGGATTGTCGCAACCATTACATTTCGCAATGCGGCATCTGCCCGGCAAGTTTCCGCTTTGTTCAAAGACTGTAATGCAGTGCCGGAAAAAGCCTGCGATCGTCACTGATGGTTGACACCGGTAGCCAACGGGTATCGCCATCTCAAGGAGCGAAGGAGTTTTGCCTTTTCTCATAAGTGTGCGATTGCGCGCCTCCTGCAAGCCGCAACTGGTCTCGAATTGCGTTAGGAAGAGATTTGGAGGGCGCCGACGCGATGGATTGGGACGACTTGCGCTTCTTCCAGGAGGTGATCCGACACAAGACCCTCTCGGCCGCGGCTCGCCAGCTACACGTCACCCAGTCCACGGTGGGGCGCCGCCTGGCCTCGCTGGAGGCGAGCCTGGGGGTGCGTCTGGTCCACCGTACGCGCGAGGGTTACGTCCCGACCTACGCGGGCGAGGCCATCCGCGAGCACATCGATCGCGTCGAAGCCGAGACCCAGGCCGTGCGGCGCATCGTGGGCGGGCTCGACCAGCGGCTCGAAGGCGTGGTCCGCGTCACCAGCCCATCGCTCCTGGCCAGCCACCTGCTCGCGCCCTGCATCTCCGCCCTGCACGCCCAGCATCCCGAGATCATGGTGGAGCTGCTGTGCTACGCTCCGAATCCGAACCTCGCGGCGCGCGAGGCCGACATCGCCTTGCAGTTCGGACGCTTCGATCAGGCCGATCTGGTCGTCCGGCGCGTCGGCACGCTGGGCTTTGGCCTATACGCGAGCCTGGCCTATCTCGGACAAAAGGGAGAGCCCGACAC
>DATFDN010000096.1:0-5188 GCA_035252035.1 Acetobacteraceae bacterium
ACCCGGCTCGCTCCGCTCGCCGACCTCTCCCGCGAGCGGGAGAGGTGGAGCTTCGGCTCGCCAGAGATCACTCCATTCTCTGATCCGACCAACTGTTCCGCACATCTGCGACCGCCATGGCCCATACGGGAGGGGTCGAAACGACAATGATGCCGGTCAGGGCTCACGGCCCGCGCTCAAATCTCGGCCGCGGCCGACGTGGGCGCGGGCGAGATGACGCGAGGCCCGCCGGGTCCCACCTGCAAGATCGCGAGGCCGCGTTGCACCTGCCCGTCGGGCAGCAGGCGCAACCACCCGTCCGCGCCGGAAAAGCCGTCCGGGTTGACAAGCGCGGCCATCGTGTCGCCCTGAGGGGCCACGGCCCGCGCGATGCTGGCCGCATCGAAGGCGAGATCGGCCGCGCCGGGCGGCGGCCCGCCGTAGCGCGCGGCGAAGGCTTGCTCGAAGTTCGCCCGCGCGGCGGGATCGGGCGCGGCGAACCAGGCGCCTCGCACTTGGCTCGCCCCGCTGCCCGGCGCCGCCCACAGGGCCGGCCCCATGACCTGCACCGATGGTGGACCGACGAAGTAGTAGGACAGCATCGAGGCAAGCTCGGCCAGGCTATCGCCCGTATCGCCCAGCAGCAGCGCGTCGAAGGGCGGCGGGGGGACGCTGCTGCGGGTCAGCCGCTCGGCCTCCCGCCGCCCCTCCGGCGTGCCTTGCGCGCGCGCCTCCTTGATCCGCTGCTGCACCGGTCCCCAGCGCTGCTCGTAGTCCGAGATCTGGCGGACGGCGCTGTTGATCGCCGCCATCCCGGTGCCGTGGAAGCGGATCTCGGGCGGAGGGAGCCCGCGCTGCTCCGCGGCGGCGGTCAACGCCTGGGCCATCGCGTGGCCGAACTGGCTCTCCGGCAGCAGCGCCGCCACCCTCCCACGCCCCTGCTCCTGGGCATACGCCAGCAGGCGGCGCACCTGCTGGCCGGGCGTGATGCCGAGCGCCCAGACGCCGGGCCGGGCGGCGGCCGTGGTGTTGGTGAAGGCAAGCACGGGCACGCCGGCCGCGGTCGCGATCGGAGCGACCGCCTCGGTCTCGGCGGCGGTCAGGGGGCCGAGGATCAGCCCCGCGCCCTGGGCCAGCGCGCCCCGCGCGGCCGTGCCGGCCCCCGCGGCGGTGCCGCCGGTGTCCTCCGGAATGAGCGGCGGGGTGGTGGGATCGGCGAGCGCGAGCTGGGCGGCTTGCAGCATCGGTTGGCCAAGCTCCGCGCGCGGCCCGCTCAAGGGCAGCAAGATCGCGACCGGCCGCGCTGGGGCTCCCCCTACGGCTCCAGGTCCGAACGGACCCAATAGCGATCCGGGGGGGCCGGGTATCAAATAGGGCGGCGCGGGCGGATATTCGGCGCCGGTGCAGCCGGCCAGAGCCGCGCTGGCGGAAAGGACGAGAAATGCCCGACGCCGCATCTGACCCACCTCCCGGCTCCGAGGCCGCTGGTTCGTCCGGCCTTCCTTCCGGTCTTGTGCTTGTTTCCACGCCTATCGGCAATCTCGGCGACCTCTCCCCACGCGCCCGTGATGCCCTGGCCGGCGCCGATGTGGTGCTGTGCGAAGACACGCGCCACACCGCCCGGCTGATGACCGCGATCGGCGCCCACACGCCGTTGAGTGCCTTGCACGAGCACAATGAGGACGAGCGCATCCCCACGGTCCTGGCCGCCTTGCGCGCCGGCCGGCGCGTGGCGATCGTCTCCGACGCGGGCACGCCGCTCGTATCGGACCCAGGATTCCGGTTGGTGCGCGCCGCGCTCGGCGAGGGCTTGCCGGTCACGGCCATCCCCGGACCGAATGCCGCGCTGGCCGCGCTGGTGCTGTCCGGATTGCCGCCGTTGCCCTTCCTTGTGCTCGGCTTTCCCCCGCCGCGCGCGGCGGCCCGGCGTGCCGCGTTCGCCACCCTGCGCGGCGCCGAGCGGGCGGGTTTGCGGGCGACGCTGATCTGGCACGAGGCCCCGCATCGCCTGGCCGAGACACTGGCGGATCTGGCGGCGAGCTTCGGCGCCCGCCCCGCGGCCGTGGCGCGCGAGCTGACCAAGCGCTTCGAGGAGGTGCGGCGCGCGCCGCTCCCCGATCTCGCCCGCCACTACGCGGCCGAGGCGCCACGCGGCGAGATCACGGTCCTGGTCGGCCCCGCCGAGGACGAGGCCCCCGAGGCCGATAGGTTGGACGAGCAGCTACGCGCCGCCCTGGCCACCAACAGCTTGAAGGACGCGGCGGCGCTCGTCGCCGCCGCGACCGGCCTGCCGCGCAAGCTGGTCTATGCGCGGGCGCTGGCGATCGCCGGAGAGAGCGGGCGTTGAGGACCGCGCCACGTCTCAAATCGCGATGATCGGCTCGGCGTCGTCGCGCGCGGGGCATACGGGTCTCGACATCCGCCTCCGCCCGCCTAGACTGGGCCGCAACCGGGCGGAGGGTCGTGGGACACGCGGGACGCCAGTTGGATGCGCCTTCCCTGCGCCAACCCAGCGACGGGCTGGAAGCGGCGATGCGCCGCGCCGTCGCCTCGCTCCCGCCAGGGTGGATGATGCTGTCCCACTGCGCGCTGGGCCTCGCCACGGAGCCCCCGGCCCGCGTGCGTTACGCGCTGCTCCATCCCAAGGTCGGCGTCGCGCTGCTGGACATCGTCCCGGACCGGCCAACGCCGGAACCGGTGGAGCGGCTCCGGCGCGCGCTCGACCGATCGGAGTTCAGGGCCATTTTCGGCGGCTGGCCGCCGATCGTGTACCGGCGCCTGGCGCCGGGCCAGTTGCCCGAGCTTGGCATCGTGCTCGCCACGGCCTTCGCCTTCGAGGTATCGCTGGCGCTTGACGGCGGTGACGCCTGGGTCGGCAGCGTGCTGCGGGCGCTCACGGCACGTCCGGCCGACGCCGATCCCGCTCCGGCGCGCGTTTCCGAACCGCGCGGGCCGGACGGTCCGGGCGACGTCGACGCGAGGCCGGATGCGCGCGGGCTCCGGCGGAAGGGCAAGCCGATCGGCGCGCAGGCGGTCCTCTACGGGTGCTTGATCGTATCGGCGCTCGCCGGCGTCTTGCTGCTTCCGGGCAAGGAGGCGCGGCTGATCCGCACGGAACGGGCCGCGCCCCCGGCGCCCCTTCCTGATCTGGACGTGGTCACGATCCCCGTTCTGCCCCCACCCGGCTTGCCCGCCGCGCAACATGCCGCCTCCGCCGTGGCGCCGGCACTGGCGCCAGACGAGATGCCCGTGCCGGAACGGGCCTCCCCTGCCGCGGCGCGCGCCTCGACACGCCCGCGCCCCATCGCCGTCGGCCCAAGCGACGGGAACGCGCTCAACGAACGCTGCCAATCGATCATTTTGAAAGCCCAACTTGGAGAGGAGCCGTCTGATGCCGACCGCGCCTATCTCCGGCGCGGTTGCGCGCGCCGCTGATATCCGCTGCCTTGCTCTCGCCGTGGTTTGCGCCTCGGGCTTGCTCGCCGGCTGCGCCGGCCCACAGCCGAATTCACCCGCGACGGTGGCCAACGCCACCCCGTCCGCGCCTGGGAAACCCCTTCCCCCCGCGGGATTGCGCGAGGCCGTGGCGGCGCTCGCCGGGGATCTCGTCGCGCAAGCGAAGCTGCCACCGGGCCGCTACCTCGTCACGATAGATCCGTGGATCAATGCCCGGACCGGCGATCAGGTCGAGACCACGCGGTTCATGGAGGCCGAAATCAAGGCCCTGATTCCCCAACATTTCCCACAACTCGAACCCTTGCCCTTCACCGTCGAGACCCTGGACCGCAAGCCTTTCGTGCTGGTCGGGGCGATCGCGCCCGTCACGGCACCGGGCAGCTTCGATCCCGCCCTCGGCACGCCTGGCGCCTACCGCATCTATGGCGTGATCGCCGACCTCAAGACCGGCAAGATCGCCGCCGCGCACAGCGTCTGGGTGGCCCCCGATGAAGTCGATGTGACGCCGGTGGCGTTCTTCCGCGACAGTCCCGCGCGGGTGCCCGACCCGAGCGTCGCGGCCTATCTGAGCACCTCCACAGCCCGGCCAGGCGATCCGATCGACCCCCTCTATCTCAAGAACCTGCGCGCCGAGGCGCTGATCGCCAACGCGACCACCGCCTATGACGACGGGCGATACGAGCAGGCCCGCGCCCTCTACCACCAAGCCGCGGCGCTGCCCGAAGGGGGGCATCAGGAGCGGGTCTACAATGGCCTCTATCTGACCAACCGTATGCTCGGCGACCAGGTGCGGGCCGCCGAGGCGTTCGCCCGCCTGGTCGCGTACGGCCTGGAGCACGATCACCTGGGAGTGAAATTCCTCTTCCGCCCAGGCTCGACCGCCTTCGTGCCGGACCCGGCGATCAGCGGCGCCTATCCGGTGTGGCTGCGCGCGATCGCGGACCGGACGGCGGAGGCAGGTGCCTGCCTCCGGGTGATCGGCCATGCCAGCCCGTCCGGTCCGGCGGAACTCAACGACAGGCTGTCGCGCGCCCGCGCGCGACGGATCGCGCACGATCTCGTTCGCCTTGATCCGGAACTGCGCGGCCGTCTCGAAACCCAAGGGGTCGGCGCGAGCGATCCGATCGTCGGGACCGGCGCCGACAACGCCACCGACGCGCTGGACCGCCGGGTGGACTTCCAGCCGGTGGGCTGCCGGCAGGTGCGCGCCGCGATCTAGGCTCGCCATGCCGCGTTCGTACGATGGCGTTGCGCTCTGCTGCCCGGTGACGGAGCCCTATGTCCGCCGGTCCCCGCGTGGCGCGGCGTGGTTCCTCGCCCGCGCCCTGCGCCGCTTGCTGGACGCGAGCGGCTTGGGCAAATCCGACCTCGACGGCCTCTGCGCCTCCAGCTTCACGCTTGC
This sequence comes from Acetobacteraceae bacterium, assembly GCA_035252035.1. Classification (GTDB taxonomy): domain Bacteria; phylum Pseudomonadota; class Alphaproteobacteria; order Acetobacterales; family Acetobacteraceae; genus DATFDN01. The sequence goes on from DATFDN010000096.1 coordinate 4,838, forward strand.
CCCCGACACCGCGATCGCCTTCACCCAGCAGGCCGGGATGTCGCCGCGCTTCTTGGAATGGCTGCCCATGGGCGGCGCGTGCGGCCTGGTCGCGCTGCGCCGGGCGGCGCGCGCCGTGCAGGCGGGCGATGCCGAGGTGGTGGCGTGCGTCGCCGGCGACACCGCGAACGAGACGAGCTTCCGCGATCTGCTCGCGAACTTCAGCAGCTTCGCGCGCGACGCGGTGTACCCGTACGGCGCGGGCGGCCCGAATGCGAGCTTCGCCCTGATCGCCGACGCTTATATGCGCGCGACCGGGGCGCGGCGGGAGGATTTCGGCAAGCTCGCCGTGGCGCAGCGCGCGAACGCGCG
>DATFDN010000097.1:0-2599 GCA_035252035.1 Acetobacteraceae bacterium
GGCTTGGCGCGGCCTTGGCCATGCCGGCGGGCGACCTGCCGCTCGGCCAGCAGCGCCTGGTGGAGGTCGCCCGCGCCTTGTGCCTCTCGCCGCGCCTGCTGCTGCTCGACGAGCCCGCCGCCGGCCTGCGCCTGGCCGAGAAGCGGCGTCTCGCCGCGCTGCTACGCCAGTTGCGCGCCGAGGGCATGGGCATTCTGCTGGTCGAGCACGACATGGATTTCGTGATGCGGCTCGCCGACCGCGTGGTGGTGATGAATTTCGGGCAGAAAATCGCCGAGGGTCCGCCGGAGCGCGTGCAGTCTGATGCGGCGGTGCTGGACGCCTATCTGGGCGGGGCTCCGTGAGCGCGCCGGTGCTGGAGGTGGAGGGCCTGCGCGCCGGCTACGGGCGCGTCGAGGTGCTGCACGGCGTCAGCCTGCGCGTGCCGGACGGGCGCATGGCCGCCATCGTCGGGCCGAACGGGGCCGGCAAGACCACGCTGATGAACGCGATCATGGGCCTGCTGCCCCGGCGCGGCGGGGTGGTGCGCTACCTGGGCTCGCCCGCTGGCCCGACCGAGGCCCTGGTCGGCGCCGGCGCGCTGCTGGTGCCGGAGACGCGCGCGCTGTTTTCCGACATGAGCGTGGAGGACAACCTGCTGCTCGGCTTTACCCCGCGCCGGCGCGTGGGCGAGCGCGACGCGCGCCCGACGATGGACGAGGTGTTCGCGATCTTCCCGCCTCTGGCGGAGCGCCGCCGCCAGCGCGCGGGCACGCTCTCGGGCGGGGAGCGGCAGATGCTGGCGCTCGGCCGCGCGCTGATGGGCCGGCCGCGCTTGCTCTTGCTGGACGAGCCGAGCCTTGGCCTCGCCCCGCGCATCGTGGGCGAGATCGTCCGCGTGCTCGCCGACCTGCGCGGGCGCGGGCTGTCGATCCTGCTGGTGGAACAGAACGTCCGCGCCGCGTTGCAGGTCTCCGATTACGGCTATGTGCTGGAGATGGGCGAGATCGCGGCGGAGGGGCCGAGCGCGGAGTTGGCGCGCGACCCGCGCGTGGTGGAAACATACTTGGGACAGAGGCGGCAGGCTTAAGACTGACGCGCACGTTTCTGAAACGGCAAAGGAGGGGCCATGAGCGCGACCAGACGACAGGCGATCCTGGGCGCGGTCGCCGCGGCCGGCCTGGGCAAGCGGGCCTGGGCCGAGACGGTCGAGCTGCCCTTCGGCAATGGCGCGCGGCCACTGGTGCGTTACCCGCAGAAGCGTCCGCTGATCCGCCTGACCACGCGCCCGCCGCAGCTTGAGACGCCCATGAGCGTCTTCGCGGAGGGCGCGATCACACCGAACGACGCATTCTTCGTCCGCTATCACTTGGCGGGGTTGCCGTTGGACAGCCTGAATCCCGACACGTTCCGCCTGGCGGTGAAGGGGCTGGTCGAGCGGCAATTGTCGCTGTCCCTCGCCGAACTGCGCGCCCTGCCCGCGACCGAACTGGTCGCGGTCAATCAGTGCTCCGGTAATGGCCGCGGCTTTTTCGAGCCGCGCGTGGCCGGTGGCCAGGCCGGCAACGGCCTGATGGGCAACGCGCGCTGGCGCGGCGTCCCGCTCAAGGCCATGCTCGACCGGGCCGGGGTGCGCGCCGGCGCCGTCGAGGTGCGGTTCGATGGCATGGACGGGCCGGTGCTGGACACCACCCCCGATTTCGCCAAGTCCCTTCCCGTGGATCACGCAAGCGATGGGGAGGTGATGCTCGCCTACGCCATGAACGGCGCGGATCTGCCGGTGCTCAACGGCTACCCGGTGCGCCTCGTGGTGCCCGGCTATTACGGCACCTACTGGGTCAAGCATCTCAACGAGATCACGGTATTGGACAAGCCGTTGCGGAATTTCTGGATGGCGACCGCCTATCGCATTCCGGACAACGACTGCGCCTGCACCGCTCCGGGCACGGCACCCGCCAAGACGCGGCCAATTGGCCGGTATGATGTGCGCTCGTTCCTCACCGACCCTGCCCAGGGCGCCCGCGTGCCGGCTGACGCGCCGCTTGCGCTCCGCGGCATCGCCTTCGACGGCGGGTCGGGGATACGGCGGGTCGAGGTCTCCACCGATGGCGGCGGGAGCTGGGCCGATGCACAGCTTGGCGAGGATCTCGGCCGCTACTCCTTCCGGCCGTGGTCGCTGTCCGCGCGCCTGCCGCGCGGCATCCACGCCATCCGCGTACGGGCCACCGCCAACTCGGGCGAGCAGCAGCCGATGGAGCCGCGGTGGAACCCGGCGGGCTACATGCGCAACGTGGTCGAGACCGTGACGGTGGAGGCAGTCTGATGGGCGATCGGATGCTCGCGTTCATCGCCGCTGCCGCCCTATCCGCCGCTGTGGCGGCGGCTCCGGTCGGCTATGAACTCCCGCCGGAGACGGCCGCCCTCGCGCCGGGTCCGAATCTGTCCGTCGCCCAAGCGAACTGCCTGGGCTGCCATTCCGCCGACTACATCACCACCCAGCCGCGCGCCCTCCCCGATCCCAAGGCGTTCTGGACCGCCGAGGTCACGAAGATGCAGAAGGCGTACGGTGCGCCGATCGCGAGTTCCGATGTGCCGATGATCGTGGACTATCTGGTCTCCG
>DATFDN010000098.1:0-2956 GCA_035252035.1 Acetobacteraceae bacterium
GTGTTCCTGCCGCGGGGCGCGGACCCGTCCCAAGGCGCGGCCCTGCGGCGCGACGGATTCGCCACCATCGCCGACCTCTCCGGCGCGGCCGACCCGGAGGCCGAGGCGCGGCGGCTGGACTGCACCCATATCCTGGCCAACGGCGCGGCCGTGCCGCTGCCAAGCGCCGACTGAGACGAGGGACGCGATGGCGAATGTCGCCGTGATCGGCGCCCAATGGGGCGACGAGGGCAAAGGGAAGGTCGTGGACTGGCTGGCCAGCCGCGCCGAGATCGTGGTGCGCTTCCAGGGCGGGCACAACGCCGGGCACACGCTGGTCGTCGGCAACGAAACCTACAAGCTCTCGCTGCTCCCCTCCGGCCTGGTGCGCGGCAAGCTCGGGATCATCGGCAACGGCGTGGTGGTCGATCCCGTCGCCCTGATGGCCGAGATCGACCGGGTGCGCGCCCAGGGCCTCGAAGTCTCGCCCGCCACCTTGCGCGTCGCGGAGAACGCGGCGCTGATCCTGCCGCTCCATCCCGCGATCGACAGCGCGCGCGAGGGGGCGCGCGGGGCGCGGCGCATCGGCACCACCGGGCGCGGCATCGGCCCCGCCTACGAGGACAAGGTGGCCCGCCGCGCCATCCGCGTCGCCGACCTTGCCGAGCCGGACACGGTCGCGGCCAAGCTCGACGAGCTTCTGCTCCATCACAACACCCTGCTGGCCGGCCTCGGCGCGCCCACCTTCGAAAAGCAGGCGCTATTCGACGACCTGATGGCGCTCGCCCCGCGCCTCCTGCCTTTCGCCGAACCGGTGTGGGAACGGCTGGACGAGGCCCGCCGCGCCGGGAGGCGCATCCTGTTCGAAGGCGCGCAGGCGGTGATGCTGGACATCGACCACGGCACCTACCCGTTCGTGACCAGCAGCAACACGGTCGCCGCCGCCGCCGCGTCGGGCGCGGGGCTCGGCCCGTCCGCCGTCGGCTTCGTGCTGGGCATCGCCAAGGCCTACAGCACCCGGGTCGGCGCCGGACCCTTCCCGACCGAACTCGCCGACGCCACCGGCCAGTTGCTCGGCGACCGGGGCCGCGAATTCGTCACCGTCACCGGCCGGCGTCGGCGCTGCGGCTGGTTCGACGCCGTGCTCGTGCGCCAGGCGGTGAGGATCGCCGGCATCAACGGCCTGGCGCTGACCAAGCTCGATGTCCTGGACGGGCTGCCGGAGCTGCGCATTTGCACCGGCTATCGGATCGGCGCGCAGCGCCTGACCCGGCTGCCTGCGGCGCCCGGTGCGCAGGCCGCCGCCATACCGGAGTATGAAACCATGGAGGGCTGGCAAGGCTCGACGCACGGCGCGCGGTCCTGGGCCGACCTGCCAGCGCAGGCGGTCAAATATGTCCGCCGCATCGAGGAGCTGACCGGCGCCCCGGTCACGCTGGTCTCCACCAGTCCCGAGCGTGACGATACCATTCTGGTGCGCGATCCGTTCGAGGGGTAGATTATACCGATTGGCGTTGATTACCTCTGTAATCGTAAGGCGGGATGGCGTAGCGTCTCCCGCCGCGCAGCGCGGTGCGGATTTGGCCGCACCCGTGTGCGGCGCATAGGAGGAGACAAACAAGATGAGGAAGACTGTGCTTGCCACCGCCCTGCTCACCGCGATCGGCGGCGGGGTCGCTCTGGCGCAGGGTGGGCCTCCCGGCTCGCCCTCTTGGCAAGACACGGTGATCATGATCGCTCCCAACGGCTCGGTCATGCAAAAGAAGATCACCGACAAGTCCATGATGGACATGATGATGCGCGGCGCCACGGCCATGCGGCCTGGGACGATGGTGATGATCCACGGGGACAAGATGTACATGATCCCCAACAGGAAGATGGCGAACGGCAAAATGCTTGCCGACGAGATAATGAGGACGATGCAATAAGCCGTCCGGCGGGGGGCCCCTCCGCTTGGCGGAGGAGGCGCCCCGGTCAGAACGGCAGCACCACGTCGAGCGCCTGCTGTCCCCAGGGCGCCGCCTGGACATTCGTGAGCTCCCCCCGTCCGCCATAGGCGATCCGCGCCTCCGCCATCCTGTCGCTGCGCACCGTGTTGTCGCTGGCGATGTCCTCGGGCCGGATCACGCCGCTCACCTTCAGGTCGCGCAGTTCGTTATCAGCGCGGAATTGCTGGTGCGCGATGACCACCAGGTTGCCGTTCGGCAGCACCTGCGTCACCACGCCGGCAAGGCGCAGCGTGACCGACTCGCTGCGCTGCACCTGGCCGACGCCGACGTTGCTGTTGCTGCTGCTCGTGGACACCAGCTTGCTCGGGTCCATCGGCACGTGGGCGAGCAGGGTCTCCAGCCCGAAGAAGTGCGGCACGCCCGCCGCCACGGCGCTGGTGCGGGTCGCGGTGGTGGCGTTCTTCAGCGTCGCCTCGTCGTTCATGAAGACCAGCACCGTCACGAGATCCCCGACCCGCGCCGCGCGCTGGTCCTTGAAGAAGGCGCGCGAGCCGGGGCGCCACAGCGACTCGCCCTCGACTGGGGCGGGCTGCGGCGCGGGCATGGGCATCGTGACCGGCCGCCATCCCGGCACGCGCGTCGGGTCTTCCGTCGGGGCGAGGGCGGGTGGGCGCCCGACTTCCGAAAGGCGTTGCAGGCTGTCGCATCCGGCAAGCGTCAGCAGCAGCGCGAGCGCGGCCACCATCTGCCCCCCCTTGCGGGAGGGGGCCGGGGGGAGGGGTCTCGACGTGAGGGGGAGGGGGACTAGCGTGCCATGTCTCATCGCGCGTACTCCGTGCCGGAACGGCGCTCCCCGCCGGCTGGCGTCAGGGGTGGGGCTTGTGGATCGACACGGACGCGGCCCTCGCCGATCACCACCGCGTCGAGCACCGCGCGCGAGGCCGGGTTGAGCACCCGGATATGATCGCCGGCGGCGCCGTTCTCGAGCGCGCGGCCCTCGGCGGACAGCGAAATCCCCGGCAACTCGG
>DATFDN010000099.1:0-4811 GCA_035252035.1 Acetobacteraceae bacterium
CTTGCCGACGTGATCGGCTTCGGCAGCGGGAACAGCAACGAGGGAGTCGCTCTCCCGCACAAAGGCGTAGCGGCGAGAGCCATCCCCGGCGGTCCTGCCGAACTCGATGCGAGCAACGGGCTCGGAGGAGTCTCGGCCGTACATGAGCATGATCATGGGCGGGTGCTCCAGGCCGGCGTTGTCGAGCGCCGATCCGTCGGGATGGCGGGCAAGAACCTTCTCAACCGGCAATCGCTCCAGGGCGGCAAGCTCCGTGTGGATCAGCCCGGCGAACCGAGGGTCCGCCTTGTGTATAAGCCCACCCGGCCCATGCACATGCTGGCCGACATGGTGAAACCAGGCGCCGTCTGGATCACGCTCGAACCGATACAGCGCACCGCCCGCGACAATCTCGACGGCCCAGATATCGGCAATCGAGACCGGCAGCAGAGGCATGGCTTCCGGCGGCGTGGCGCCTGGCTCCAACAGGCGCGCCGACGCGGACCGCTGAGCCATGCTCAGAGCCAGCCGGTATTCAGCACCGACATAGCGCGCCAATAGGTAAAGCTCGGACCGGCCGAGGACGCGGGCGTATTGCGAATTCCCTGCTGGCGTCGCCGCACCCAGCCCGACACGGATCGCATTGCCGCTCCTGTCCACGAGAGTGATGAGCATGTTGGGCGGATCGAGGCCGAACGCGCCCGCCTGGGCCGCGTCATACTCGCCGGCCTCAAACGTGCGGCGCGGCGCGGATACGTCGAGCAGGCGAAGGGCCATGTCGATATGCGTGGCAACAGCGTGTTCGACCGGCGTATCGTGGACCCGCCACGACCCTCCCGGGTCATGATCGAAGGCGATGCGCTTGTCCTGTTCGGTAATCTCGATCCGGGCGACGCTCTGCGCCGGCACCGCGACAATGCCGTGCCGGTCAGTCCGTTGGAGTGGCGCATCGTTCGGCCAGTTCCCGGTGATCGCAATGGCACCAATCATGGCGACGACGAGTGTCGCCGCGGCTGTCCCGGCAATGCCGGTGAGCGTGGGCGAACGCCTCATCGCCGCCTCCACCACACCGCGACGCCCAGCAGCATGACGGAAAGAGGCAGCAGCACTTCGATCAGCACGAAAGTGACTTGCATTTCCGTATGCGTGAGCCGGACCTCCGGCAGGCTGTATGATTCGGGTTTCAATTTCGGTGTCGCCATGTCCTCGGCGAGCCAGCGGACCATCGAGACCGCCAGATCGCCATTCGAGGCATAGGGGAAGAACTCGTTCACCGCGAAGCTCGCGCTGCCGACGAGCACGAGGCGGAACGGCTTGCCGGCCGATCCGGGCCAGTTTCCTTCCGATTTGAGGGCAAGCGTGACGGGTCCACGCCCGCTCTCCTGCGGCCGCGCGGCGGCGGGAACGGTCGGGTGCAGCGGGCGAACATAGCTGTCCTTGCTGGTCGCGATCAGCTCGGCTCCCTCGGTGCCGGGCACCTGCCGCATCAGCCGAACCGGCCGGGCGCCCGGAAAGACAGTCAGCGCGACCTGATCAGTGATCGGATGTGGCGGATAGTACGGCACCGCCGCCTTCTCCGGTTCGGTGCCATAGTGGTTCAGCGGATCGATGACGACGCCATCGCCCACCGCCAATCCGACCTCGTCGAGCAGTCGGGCGAGATCCGGCGCGACCGGGAATTCGGGATCGAACATCAGAAGCGCGCGCCCGCCGCGCGCGAGATAGTCTCTCAGCAGCGATGCCTCGTCCGGCGCATACGGCCGACGCGGACCCAGATCCACAAGCACCGCACAATTGGCGGGTATCCCCCGGATCGTGGCAGGCTCGATCGCCCGGTCGCTGTAGCCGATGGCCTCGAGCGCCATCTTGAGGCGGTCTATGCCGAAGGACGGCGCTTCCAGCACGTCGGACGAACCGGGGATTTCATCCCCGTGCATCACCTCGACATGGTTGAAATGCACATGGCCCGAGTCATAGGGCTCACCGTGCCCGGCGACGAAACAGACCGTCGGCGTGCTCTGCCTCAGCGCCCGTTCGAGGCCGAATGCCATCTGGCGCAGATCAACGGTGTTGTCGATCTCGGCCCGACGACCATCGGCTTCGATGATCGCGGTGTTGTAGAGCCGGACCCCGTAGTTGCGGGCCGCGATCAGCTCCTTGTCCAAATCGAGAGTGCGCACATGGAGATGCGGTCGCTTGCGGGCGATAGCGGCGAGCACGGTGCTGGCCACGCGCGCGTTGTCATCCTGGCTGTTGTAGAAATAGCTCAGGGTCACGTCGCGATCCAGGCTGCGAACCACCGTCTCGAACTCAGGGGGAGCGGTGAAGCGCCCGGTCACCGTGACATCGAAGTGGGTATCATGCCGGTAGAGGGCGATGTTGGCCAGCAATGCGAGACCAGCCGCGCCGATGGCAAGGCCGCCTTCAGTGAGCGGCGATAGCCGGCCGCGCAAGCGCGACGGAACGCGCAGGCCCAGGGAGAAGAGCAGCACCAGAGCGGCGAACCAAGCTGCGAAAAACAAGCTATTGGCCGTGGTTTCGCCCCCCGGCCCGAGCGCGGCGGCGATTCCGAGGCCGAGCGCTAGAACGAACAACCCGGCCTCGATCCAGCTTCTCATGGATTTCGGGAGCATGTCCGGCACCCTCAGCGTTGCGCCAATGCCCGGACGCTGAAGAATAGGCCGAGCAGTGCCATGCTGACGAAATAGCCCGCATCGGAGAGGAACACCGATCCTGTCGCGAACGGCGTGAAATGCACAAGCAGCGAAAGGTTCACGAACAGCGCATTGAACGGATCGGGAAGCATCCAGCCGAAACGGTCGATGATCCACAGCAGCAGAAACAGACTGAGCGACAGCAACGCGGCGATAATCTGATTGCCGACCAGGCTGGATGTCAGCAGTCCGATACCCACCAGCGCGGCACCCAGCAGCAGCAGCCCGATATAGCCGCTGTAAATCGGTCCCCAATCCGGTGCGCCGAAGATCGCCAGCGTGATCGCGTAGGCTCCCGAGAGAAGCAGCATGAGGGCGATCAGACTCAGGCTCGCGAGGTACTTCGCGAGGACCACGGCAGCTTCAGTGATCGGAGCGGTCAGGAGGACTTCCAATGTCCGCGACCGTCGCTCCTCGGCGACCAGGCGCATGGTTATCACCGGCACGATCAGCAAGAAGAGCACGTATATTTGGAAAAACAGATGCACCAAGGTGGGCACGCGACTGACGAATAGGGTCAGCGTAAACGTATAGCCCATGATGACCAGGAAGACCGAGACCACGACATAGGCGATGGGCGAGGTGAAGAGCGCCTTCTCTTCCTTCAGCAGCAGGGCAAAAAAGGTCTTCATGCCGCCTTGTCCTCCGACTCGCGTACCCTTCGCGTCAGATCGAGGAAAACCTGCTCAAGGTTGGGTGGCGGCTCGACCAGCTCGGATAAGCCGAATCCTTGGCCGATGACAGCGCGCGCGATGTCCGGAGCGATCTCCGCCCCTGACGCGGCCGTGACGAGATACGTGGCGGCGCCCGCCCGCTCCCCTTGCGGGAGGGAGTTGGGGGAGGAGTTTCGCTCAGGGCTGGCCGACTCCACCTCAATCCCAACCACGCCGCTCACCTGTCCAAGGACAGCCAGTATCGCCGGCGGCGGTCCCGCGATGCGCAGCCGGAGCCGTCGCGCACGCGCGCCTTCTTGCAACGCATCCGCGGTCAGCAGCTTTCCCTCGACCAGAATCATGATCCGACTGGCGACACGCTCGATTTCCGAGAGGACGTGCGAGGCGACCAGGACGGTTCGTCGCCCGGCTAGAGAACGGATCAGATCGCGCACGCCGATGACGTGATATGCGTCAAGGGCATTCGTCGGCTCGTCGAGGATCAGAACGGGCGGGTCATTCACGAGCGCCTGCGCGATGGCGACCCGCTGGCGATAGCCGCGCGATAGGGCGCCGATCGGCTTGGTCGCGACAGCATCAAGGTCGAGCCGGTCGCAGACCGCCGCCACCGCCTTGCGCGCAGCCGTGCCGGAGAGGCCCTTGATCTCGGCCATGAAGCGGAGAAATTCGCGAACCCGCATCCCGTTGTACAGGGGAGCGTCCTCGGGTACGTAACCCACGCGCCGCCTGACGGCGAGGGAGTTGTGGATCACGTCCAGTCCGGCGATGCGCGCCTTTCCCGCGGAAGGCGGCAGAAAGCCAGTCAGGATGCGCATGATCGTGCTCTTGCCGGACCCGTTCGGCCCGAGCAGCCCGATCACCTCACCCTCCCCGACCGAGAACGACACGTCACGCACCGCCATATGCGGGCCGTATCGTTTCATCAAGTGTTCGACGGTGATAAGGTCGGAGTTCGCCATGGCTCGCGGCCGTAAAGCTGCGCGCGGCCCGGAGGTCGCGCGCATGGATGCCTATGCGACTATAGCGGAAAAGCGGATCGCCGCCCCGGCTAGTCGTAGTATTCCGGCGCGTGCTTGTGCGCCTTGAAGGTCTCGGCGTCGTGCGCGAAAATCACGTCAGCGCCTTCCGCGTCCATCTTGTGCTTGATCCAGGAATAGGCTTGCAGGACGCCCGAGGGATCATAGGCCAGCCCGACACTCGGGAGCAGATCCTTCTGAAGGTTCTCCATCAGATAGCAGTTGTCGCTGGTCAGTACCACGGGGCCGTGCTTGGGCAGCCGGACCACGGCCATCTGGCTGCCTGGCGTGTGGCCAACTTGACGATGGATATAGATGCTGCCATCGCCAAAGAGGTCGAGATCGCCATTGAGCTCGATCACCTTCTGCTTGCTCGGCATGCTCGCGCCGAGTGGGCTGCGCAGCATGGCGAAGTCGCCGGTGATATA
>DATFDN010000100.1:0-2729 GCA_035252035.1 Acetobacteraceae bacterium
GGAACCGCAGATCGCGCTGCAACCAGGGCAACCCGACGAAGCCGATCATCAGCGAGCCGAACAGGATGACGACGGCCCCGCCCAACAGGTTCGTCTCGTAGCGATAGGAGATCAGAAGCCGCCCGATCGCCGTCGCGCTCGCCCCCAGCATGATGAACACCGTCGAGAATCCGAGCACGAAGATCGCGCTGAGACCCAGTGCCCGGAACCGGTTGGCGGCGTCCACTTGCTGCCGGAGCGACTGGCCGGTGACATAGGACACATAGCCGGGCACGAGCGGCAGGACGCACGGCGAGAGGAAGGATATCATCCCGGCCGCGACGCTCGTGAGCAGCGCGAGCGGCGAAATGTCGGTCATTCCCGCTGCCCCGAGCCCGCCGCCACCGGCTTCGGCCCGAGATGATCGCGGATCAGGTTCACGATCTCCGGGCTATTCCAGTCCGCCGGGCCGACGCGACGGCCGGCCTCGCGCCCATCCCGATCCACCAGCAAGGTCGTCGGGATGCCGACGACGCCGAGTTCGCGCGAGGCGGCGCCGGAGGCATCGACGTAGATGCCGAGCGACTTGATCCCGATCTCCTGGTAGAACGACTTCACGACGGGTGGTCCCTTGCTGTCGATCGAAAGTGGCACCACCAGCGCGTCCGAGCCGGCCAGCGTGGCCTGCAAGCGGTCGAGGGTAGGCATCTCCTTCCGGCACGGCACGCACCACGTCGCCCAGATGTTCAACACCAGCGAGTGCCCGCGCAGCTCGGCCAGGGAGTGGCCCCGGCCCGCGCCATCGACGAACCGGAGGTCCGGAACGGGCCGCGGCTCGGCCGGAAACGCAAAACCGGGCGAGATACCGCCATCAGGTTTCGGCGGCGCATTCGACAGCACGATCTCTCGCGGATGCGCGGCGGGTCTCCAAGCGCTTGCGAGGCCGGCCGCGCCGAGGCCGATGGCCGCTCCGGCCAAGGCTAGAAGGACGCTTCGCCGCCACACCTCAGCGCGCATGTTGAGCCGACTCCAGGCGGAGTTTCGCGACCAGCGGCAGAATGGTCCTGTCGAGAATATCGCGGGTCACGGCGCCGATTTGCTTGTACGCGATCCGCCCTTGCGCATCGATCACATAGGTTTCCGGCACGCCATACACACCCCAGTCGATCGCCACCCGCCCGTTGACGTCGGCTCCGATGCGGTCGTAGGGGTCGCCCATGGTGGCGAGCCACCTGGCCGCGTCGTCCGGCGGGTCCTTGTAGTCCAGGCCGTTCACTGGGACGATGCCGCTCTTATGCAGTTGCATCAGCAACGGGTGCTCCTCGCGACACGCGACGCACCAGGAAGCATAGACATTCAGTAGCGACACATGCCCGGCCAGATCCGCCGACGACAGCCCGAGGGACCGTCCCTTCACAGGCGGCAGGCTGAACTGGGGAATCGGCTTGCCGATGAGAGCGGACGGAACCAAGTGCGGATCCCGGCCGAGGAGGAAATAGGACATCCCGCCGAAGCCGAGAAACGCGAGCAAGGGAATGAAGAGCAGCCAGCGCGCGCGCGGCCTTTCCGCCTGCCGCGCCGGCGCCGCGCATTCTCCCGGTGCCGCCGACATCGATGAACCCGGCTTGGTCATGCGCTACACGGTGGCGAAGACGGTCTGGCCGCCCTTTCCGAAGGCATAGACCGTGATCGGCCCCTGTTTCGGCCCGCCCATCCCCGGCGTGCCGGATGGCATCCCGGGAATGGAGATGCCGATGACGTCCGGCTTCTCGTCCAGCAGTTTCCGCACGACCTCCGCGGGCACATGACCAATGACGACGTAGCCGCTGGTGAGGGTGGTGTGGCATCCGTCGAGCGCCGCCGGCACGCCGTGCTGCTGGTTGATCAGCTCAAGGTCATTGCTGGGAATGACCTCCACGTCGAAGCCGCGATTGTCCAGGTACGCGGCGTATTTCTCGCAGCAATCGCACTGCGGGTTCTTGTAGAGCGTCGCCTTGACGGTCGCGGCATTCCCGCGGGTCCAGTAGGCGAGGCCGCCGAGCGGTAGGAGGGTCGCCGCGCCGGCCAGCAGCGCCCGCCTGCGCAGGACATGGGTTCGGGGCGCACCGGAGGAGGGCTTGCGGGGGGAACGCGGTGAGGCGGATCGTGACATGGCCGTTTCCTTTCTTCAGAGCAAGTTCCTCAATCGCCGCCACAGCGACGGATTGCCGGCGTTCCCGCCGGGATTCGCCAGATCGCCGAGGAACGTCACGAGATGGTCGGGCTTCCAATCGAGGCCGTGGAAGTTGCCGCGCCACTGCCCGGCGCCGTCGATGACATGGAAGACGACGCCATGCATGAAGCTGCCGTCGGCCTCCTTTTGGAAGCGGTTGTTGTAGAGATGCGAGAGCTTGATGGCCTCGGCCGGGTGATCCGCGCCGCTCGTCAGGAAACTCCAGTTCGCGGGATCAAGCCCGTGCCGCGCGCCATAGTCCTTCATCACGGCTGGCAGGTCGCGCACCGGATCGATGGTGATGCTGACGAAGCGCACCCGGTCGCGCAGGGGGGTGGGATTGACCATGCGCTGGACGGAAGCGATCCGCTCGCTCTCCAGCGGACAGATGTCGGGGCAGAACGTGTAGATGAAGTTGAGGACCACGATCTTTCCGCTCAGCTCCGCAAGCCCGACCGGATGGCCATCGGCGTCCGACAGGGCGAACGAAGGCGCCGGCTGGTCCATCGGCTGAAAATACTTCTCCTCGCGAGCGAAT
>DATFDN010000101.1:0-3535 GCA_035252035.1 Acetobacteraceae bacterium
CCCGTGACGGCGCGGCTCGGACACGCGCGGTCATAGGGGAGCGAATCCCAGGCGGGCAGCGCGATCACCTCCAGATCGGGCGCGAAGCCGCGCGCCATCCGGGCAAGCTCGCCGACGGCGCGTTCCCGCCGCGTGACATGCAGAAGCCCCTCTGGAAGGCGGGCTGCCCATTCGGTCAGCAACAGCGCGAGCGCCCCTTGCGGCGGCGTTCGGAACAGGGTGCGCCCACGTGTCGTGGACGGCGCGGGGTGGTCCGGCATCCTGGCCGAACGGAGCGGGCGGCGGCGGGTTGCCTGGCGCGGGATCGTCGGAGGCGGAACCGCCGGAGACGTGAATCACGCTCTCCCGTCAGCTCAGATCCGCCGCCAGAGTGGGAAGGCCAGGGCCATCGCCGCGAGGCCCTCGATCCCGGTCACGACCGTCGCCGTCGGCGCCCCCAGCCAGTCGGCGAGCAGACCGATATTGATGAACCCGATCGGCCCAGCCCCGATGCAGACCGAGAGCACGCCCAGCATCCGGCTGCGCATCTCGGCGGGCGCGAACAGATAGACGAGGGTGGCCTGCATGATGCTGAACCCCGAGCCGCCGAGTCCCTCGGCGAGCAGCGCGGCACCGGCCGGCAGCGGGCGGGCGAGCAGGGCGAAGACGATGATCATGACCAGATAGGCGAGCACGCCGCCGATATAGGCGGTCCGGTAGTGCGGCCGGCGGACCACGAGTCCGATGAGGATGGCGCCCAGGAACGCGCCCACGCCGTCCATGCTTTGGAGAAGGCCGGTGCTGGCGTCGTTGAGGTGCAGGCTGCCCTGCGCGATCACCGGCACCATGCTGGTGAACGGCCAGGCGAACACATTGTAGATGATCGTCACCACGAGCGTGCCCATCAGCCGCTTGTCTTGGCGCACCACCGCGAGCCCCTCGGCAATGCGGGCCAGCACCGCGATCCGGCCGGAGACGGCGTACTTATTGCGATAGCGCAGCGTCAGCGTCGCCGCCATCGAGGTCGCGTAGAGCAACACGCTGATTGTGAACACCCCGGCGATCCCGATGACCGCGAGCATCAGCCCGCCCAGCGTCGGCCCCAGCATCCGGCTGCCGTTGTTGGCGGCCACATCGAGCGACATGGCGGTGCCCATGCGCTCGGCCCCGACCACCTCGCCGATGGCGACGCGGCGCACCGGGTTGTCGGCCGCCCAGCCGACGCCGTTGACGAAGCAGGCGAGCATGATCTGCCAGACGGCGAGTCGCCCGCCCCAGGCGAGTGCGGCGAGGGCGCCGGAACTGGCGGCCATCATGAGGGTGACGATGGCGAGCGCCGTGCGCCGCTGCACCCGGTCCGCCGCCACGCCAAGGAAGGCTCCGAAGAGCCCCATCGGCAGCAGCCTCAGCATTTGCGTCATCGCGACCAGGAAGGCCGAGCCGGTGCGCTGATAGACGAAGACGGCCATCGCCAGCGTCTCCATCCAGCGCACCATGAACACGGTGAGTCCCGCGTACCAAAGGCGCCAGAAATCCGCGCCCGCGAAGGCCCATGCGGGGCCGCGGGCGAGCCGCGCCGCGAAACTGGTGCTCACCGGATGAGACGTCCTCGTGGATAGCCTGGTTCTGCTGTCGCAATCCTGCCGGTTTGGCCTCCGGCTCGCAAGCGATCCGGGCGCGCGCTAGGCTTGGCGCCTCGTCTGGGAGGCCGGCATGGGGCGCAACATCGCGGTGGGCGTGGGCTTGGCGGAGTATCCGTTCGCCACCGCCAGCGGGTTCTGGCGCTGGATCGACCTGTGCGAGGCCGGCGGGGTCGATAGCTTCTGGCAGACCGACCGGCTGGTGAGCCGCCATCCCATCCTGGAGTGCCTGGCCGCGCTGGCCGCGGTCGCGGGACGGACTCGGCGGATGAAGGTCGGCATGAACGTGCTGTCGCTGGCGATGCGCGATCCGCTGCTCGCGGCCAAGCAGTGCGCCACGATCGACGCGCTCTCGGACGGGCGGATGCTGCCTGGCTTCGGCATCGGCAGCCCGCTCGCCCCGGAGTGGAAGGCGCTCGGCCTGGACACGGGCACGCGCGGAGCGCGCACCGACGAGGCGCTGGAGGTGATCCGGCGCCTCTGGAGCGAGGAGCGGGTGGACTTCGCCGGCCGGCACTTCCGGATGGAGGGAGCGAGCATCGCCCCGCGTCCGGTGCAGCGCGAACTGCCCATGTGGATCGGCGGCGGCTCCGAGGCGGCGGTCCGGCGCACCGCGCGCTTCGGCACGGGCTGGCAAGCGGGGCCTGAGGGGCCGGAGCAGGCGGGCGCCGTGATCGCCGCCATCAAGCGCGCCTTGGCCGAGACGGGCCGGACGATCGAGGAGGACCACTACGGCGCCGGCGTCCCGTTCCTGTTCGGCGACCCCGACGACCCGGCCTTGCGGGGCGCTTACGACGCCTATCGCGCGCGCACTGGCCGCGAGCCGGGCGGGTACTTTGCTGTGGGCGACGCAGAAACCATCATTGGGCGTATTGGTGAGTATGTCGCGGCGGGCGCGTCGAAATTCATCCTCCGCCCGGTGGCGCGGGACGAGGGGACGATGCTGGAGCAGACGCGTCGGCTGGTCGAGGAGGTGCTGCCGATCATTGCGGCTCGATGGCCGAAGGCGGGGCGCGCTGGCGCGTTGCCCTCATCGTCCTCCGTCTCTATATAAGCAACGATGTACTCTCGCCAGTCTCTCTCCTCCGACGAGGTTGACCTTTTCGAGATGGCGAATCTTTACCCATCGACCACGGGCCTTCCCATGACGATTTGGGTGAGCCCGCGAGGGGGTGCGCGGCATGATGCCCGCATCAAGGTGAGCACGGTCCACGGCGCGAACATGGACATTGGCAACACGGCGGTCGTG
The DNA here is from genome assembly GCA_035252035.1 of Acetobacteraceae bacterium. Taxonomy (GTDB): domain Bacteria; phylum Pseudomonadota; class Alphaproteobacteria; order Acetobacterales; family Acetobacteraceae; genus DATFDN01. The sequence continues at coordinate 2,869 of DATFDN010000101.1, forward strand.
GCGCTGCGCCCGGTTCCACGCGTTGTCACGGGCGCGTTGACGAGTGAGGATTTTGCGGCTGTTCAAAGCTGGATCGCGCTTAATCTGGCCGCGCTGATCGAATACTGGAACGGAACAATCGATACGGTCGAACTGGCAGGTCGTTTACGGAAACTGCCCACCGCCTAGAGCGGCCTCAGGGTCCATCCGAGAATAATGCTAACTTTTCTAATGATTTCGCGTCACCCTTCTCCCCCATCGTCATGCTCGCGAATGGATTGTGCTACGAAAATCTGAGTTCGTGGTCGGTTCGGGTTTGGCAGCGGGGGTGGGGCGGCGCACCGGCCTTGCTGGCGGGTGCGCCTGGCCTTGGCGTGGCTTGGGAGCCAAGCGGAGGGGCCGCGCTCACCGGGCCAGCGCGGCGCGGGCGCGGAGCAGGTTCAGCATGGCCAGCGCGGCAAAAGCCCGCCCGGCGTTGCCGGCGATCGAGGCGTAGCGTGCATGGGCCAAGCCGTAGTGGCGCTTGAGCGCGCTGAACACCGCCTCCACCGGGCGCGGCGGCGGGCGATCAGGCTGTTGAGTTTGCGCTGCCAGCGCGGCAACACCGGGTGCCAGATCGCTTCCGACAAGCGGCCAGCATTGGTGCCATCGACCACTTCGCGGTGGCTTCGCCCTCCTTGACCGTGCC
>DATFDN010000102.1:0-5979 GCA_035252035.1 Acetobacteraceae bacterium
ATCGAGCTGGGCGATGGCGGCTCCGGCGTCATCACCGAGCAGAGCCACAGATGCTATTTCACCGGCAAGCCGCTGAAGCCGTCCAAGAGCGTGAAGGCGAAAGGCTAGCGTCATGCCCGCCCCGCAGTCCGGACAGCTCAAATCGCCCATCGACGGATTCCTGAATGCGGCCGCGCTGCGGGGCGAGGACATTCCCGGCCTGTCGCAGGCGCTTGCCGACACGCTGGCTCAGGCGCTGACCCTGTTCCTCTCGATGGCGATGGTGCTGCCCGGCGCCCCGGCGGCGGCCGATCCGATCACCGGCAGCGGCGCGGTGGCCGGGCCTGGACGTCTCATGCCGCCGCCCGCGGGCGGTCCCGGCGCATCGCAAGTCGAAGGTCTGGCTCAGGGCTTCCTGACCGCCCAGGGCATCCGGGGGGAGGACGCGGGCGGCCTCGCCAAGGCGATCGCCGGCACCATCGCCCAGGGACTCCTGTTGTTCACGAGCCAGACCATGGTGATGCCCGGCATCGCCGTGGCCGGCTTCGTCACCACTGCCCCCGGTATGCTGCAACCTGTGCCGCTCGCCAGCACGCTGAAGCCTATCGCGGATGGGCTGTGCCAGCAGAACGGCTTGCGCGGGGAAGACGCGCCCGGCCTCGCCCAGGCGCTCGCGCAGGCCGTGGATGTGGCGCTGACGATGTTCGCGTCTCAGGCCATGGTCGCGCCCGGCATCCCCGCCGGGCCGGGCGCCACGCTCGGCCCCGGCCGGCTGATGTGATCGGCCGATGAGCGCGCCCTTCTTCACCGATCTCCGGCTCCGCTTCGTCAACGGCACCGCTGATCTCGATGCTGGCGAGGGCGATCGGGGTCTCGTGGAGGGCATCGACAACCTGGTGCAGGCGCTCACCTTGCGCCTGCTGATCGAGCGTGGCGAGCTCGCCGGTCTCGGCCACCCGCGCTATGGCGCCCGCATCCGCGATCTGCTCGGCCAGACGATGGACCGGGCCAACCTGGAGCTGCTGCGCCGCTATGTGCGCCGCTCCCTGATGGACGATCCGCGCGTGGCCGAGGTCGTGCATGTCGCGGTGGAGCCGCGCTCCGGCGAACCCGGCGCCGTGCAAGTCACCGCCACGGTGAAGGCCATTTCCGGTGAAACCGCGAACGTACAGGCGGTGCTGAATGCCTGAGGACGTTCCGTTCCGGAAGAAGGACTTCAGCACGATCGCAGCCACCTTGATCGCGGACGCCGCCTCGGGCCTGGGCGGGCGGCCGGCGCTGACGGATGCGACCGAGGGCAGCGTGGTGCTGACCCTGATGGAAGCGTTCGCCCGCGAGCTCGCGGTCGCCTACGAACAGCTCGACATCGTCTATCGCTACGCGTTCCTGGAAACCGCCGAGGGCACCGCGCTCGATCAGGTGGTGGCGCTGCTCGGCCTGGAGCGCCTGGCGCGCGGGTTCCTGGTGGGCAGCGTCGAATTCTCGCGCGCCACGCCGACCGAGGCCGATATTCCAATACCGGCCGGCACGCTGGTCGCGGGTCTCAATGTGCCGATGATGCAGACGGTGCGGGACGCGCGGCTTGAGGCCGGGCAGCGGGCCGTGCTGGTCGATGTGCAATCGATCGAGCGCCCAGACCGTCCCGCGCCGGTGGAGCCGGGCAAGCTGTCCCTGATGCCGCGCCCGATCGCTGGGATAGAGCAGGTGAGCAACCCGGCCGCCATCATCTTGCGCCAGAGCGGGGAGACCGACGAGGAGCTGCGCGCCCGCGCCCGCCAGACGATCCGGGGTGCGACCACCGGCACGGTGGACGCGCTGGTGCGCGCGGTGCATGGGTGCGGCATTGCACAGGTGAAGGTGATCGAGGATCTGGTGGCGCGTCCGGGCGAGATCCGCCTGGTCCTGGGCGAGACCGCGATCGAGGACGAAGTGATGCAGCAGGCCCACGCCGCCGTGGCCCGCACCCGTCCCGCCGGTGTGCGCGTGCTCGTGGGCACCGCGAGCCCTATCTCCATCCGGATCACCGCCACCTTGCAGCTCGACAAGGACTACGCCACTGCCGAACGCCGGGTGATCGCGGCGCAGCTCCGCGATGGCCTCAAGGCCTATTTCGACGGACTCGACGTCGGGGAAGCGGTGCGCGCGGCGAAGGTGCGCACGATCCTCGGCGCCCATCCGAGCGTCCAGGCCGTGGCGGATACCGGCGCGGCGCGGCTGATGGAGCCCGTCGCCGGCACGGTCTCGCTCGCCGCCAAGCTGTCCACCAATGGCGACTTCCTGCCCGATCAGGCCGAACGGGCGGTGCTCGCGCTGGATGACACGTGGCCGTCGCTGACCCTGGAATCGCCTGGCGTGCGCGTCGATGCGGAGCTGCGGCTCGATCCCAGCATCTCGCCAGCCTCCGTTCGGCAGGATTTCCTGGACAACCTCACGCAGCTTCTCGACGCCAAAAGCCGCGAGTTCCAGCTCGCGGAGTCTCGCGCCGCGCAGGAGGGCACGCCGCCGGTGCTGGAACTCGCCTTCGGCGAGCTGCGCCGGACGCTGACGGCGGCGGACACTGTCATCAAGGCGCTGCGCTTCGCCGTCGTGCATGAACGCACCGGCCGGGTGCAGGAGATGACCTTGGCGGCGGAGAAGCAGGCGCCGCAGAAGGACAGCTTCGCCGCGCGCGAACGCCCGCGCCTCGGCGATGTCGCCATCGAGGCCGGCAATGGCTGATCCGGCCATTCGCCTCGGCCAGTTGCTCGATCTGTTGCCGCGCCTCTACACGGCGGATGTGCAAGGCAGCGTGCTGGGCACGGTGCTGCGCAGCATGGCCGCGTCGCTGACGCGGCTGGATGACGACATGACCCGCGTGCTGCACGACCGCTGGATCGGCCTCGCCAGCGGCCATCAGGCCGACCAGGGCGAGCCGAGCGCGCTGGAGCGGCTTGGTCAGCTTGTGGGCGTGCCGCGACTCATGCCGCAAGCCGGGCCGCGCGAGCCGATCGAGACCTATCGACAGCGCATCCAGATCACCGCGCGCGCGCTCACGCGCGGCTTGGCGACGCCGCACGCGATCCTCTCGCTCGCCATCGCCGATCTGGGCCTGGAGCCTTGCCCGCTGATGCAGGCCGTCGTCTCTCGCAACACGGCGCCCGGCGAGTGGGCGGCGGAGGCGACCGTGGCGTGGGGCGTGGCGCTTGGCACGCGGCGCCTCTGCCCGGTGTGCAATGGCGACGCCGACGCGCCATGCCCAAACCGAGAGCAGCGCACGGTCGATGCCTGGGTTTCGGAGAACCCCCTCCGCGCCGTTCTGCATCGCGAGCCGCGCCTCTCCCCGTGGACGGATTTCGTGGTCGCAAGCCGGAGCATGGCTCCCGACCGGCCGAGATTCACGCTGCGCGTCGCGGACGGACAGCTGGAGTTTCCCGCGTTGCAGAACCGTGCCACGGGCGAGATCATACTGTTCGCAGGCACGTTGCGCGCGGAGGAGGAGTTGCAGATCAGCCCCACGCTGGCGCAGCCAGACGAGACCGTGCCGTTCGACACCTATGATGCCACGCCGCATCATGAGTGGCTGTCGGCTCATCCGGCCGGGCTGGCGCAGATCGTGGACCATGCGGCCAACACGGTGCGCGATGTCGAAGGCTTCGTTTTCTTCATCTACGGGGCGCGCTTCGTCGATCCGGCTTCGGGAAATTTCGACTCAGTGTTCGACGACACCTATTTCAGCGACATCACCCGCCGCGTACGCACGCCGCTGGTGCGGCATGGGCAGGACACCTGGCGGTTGATGAGTATGCCGAACCCGGCGGCCGAATTCGACGCCGATACCTCCCGCTTCGCCGACGACGACGAGTCCGGTACGCGGTTCGCGCGGTGGGACACCGAGATCACCGACCTTGGCGCCGCCGCGCAGGATTTGTTCGCCGAATTGATCGCCGCCGAACGGGCGCCGGCGCCAGGCCGCGCGCAGGCTGATCTGGAGCTTCACTGGTTCACTCGCCCGCCCTACACGGCCCGCCTGAGCATTCCGCGCAACCTCGCCGTGCAGGACGCGGAAGCCCGTGGCGCGATCGACCTTCTGCTGTCGGACGTGGCGCAGGCGCGGGCGGCTGGGGTGCAGGTTCTGGTGAATTTCCCCCAGCCGCGCTGGCGCGACGAGCAGTCCGTGAGCGAGCGGTTCGCGCTCCGCGGCGCGATCCTCTGGCGCGAGGCGATGGCGGCGGCCGATCAGCCGCCGCGCTTCGAGACCAGCGCGACACTACGCGAGACGCAAACGATGGACGACGGCCCGCTCTACTTCGGCGGCAGGCTGGATTTGACTCGATTCGATTCTTCGGTGCTGGGATAGGCGTCGCGATGGGGGAAACAGTGGACCTTTCCGGGCGGCTTCGCATCGAGCTGCGCGAGCCCGACGGGCGCGTGGTGGAGCGGCGCGTGGCGGACAACCTGATCACCAATGCCGGCCGCATGTTCCTGGCCGGGCTGCTGGGCGGGCACCGTCAGGTGCAATCGCTGCGCATTGCGGTCGGCACCAGCAACGCCGATCCCAAGCTTGAGGACACGCAGCTCGGCAGTCAGGTCGCCGCCGCCCCGGCGGCGTTGAACGAGCCGAACCAAAGGCAGGAGGCCGGCCGCGTGGTGATCGTGGCGCAAGTCACCGCGACCTTGCCCCCGCTTCCCACCGCCGAGCCGCAGGCGATCCAGGAGGCCGGAATCCAGATCATCGGCCCGGACGGATCGGCGGTGCTCTACAATCATGTGACATTCCCAGTGGTCACGCGCACCGGCAGTCTGGAGATGAACCTGACCTGGGAGGTGGTGTTCTGATGTCCGACGCACCCGAGCCGTATGTCCGCCGCAACGCCAACGACCTGATCCGCGCCGCGGACTGGAACGACATCCAGATCAAGACCCGCCAGGAGTTCCGGACGCACACGCACACCGGCGGCGCGCAGGGGACGAAGCTGACCGGCGAGGCGATCGACCCGTCCACGTCGCTCACCGTGCAGAACGCGACGGTCAGCGGCACCCTGAGGGTCCATGCGCGGGAACTGCTGGCGGAGATCGATGCGATCACCGCCAAGATCGCCGCATTGCAGACAGCGGGCGGCGCGGGCGCGACGGCGCTGGCCGATAAGGAATTGCGGCTGCGAGTGGCCACGGACGGCAATCATGCATTGCGCTATGCTGGCGGCAGCCAGCCCTTTGCCGGGCTGAACACCGACGGGCCGGCGCTGTACGGCTACTCGGGCGGCGTGCTCGGCACCACGGCCGGGCAGCAGAGTGCGGCACTGTCATGGGATACCAGTACCGTGACTGTCGATCATGAGTTAAGGCTTGGTAACTCCGATACTTATTTCGCCCGCACCGATCACCGGCACACCGGGCGCGGCAACCAGGCTGGCATGGCGGCGATCGAGAATGACGGCGGCATTTATCAGGCATTGATGATCCTGGGCAGAGCCGTCCAGACGAACCCGCTTCGGCGCATCGTCAAGCTGTACGACATGCTGGAAATCTACGGCAGCGCGAACGACGCAAACAACCCCGTGCTCAGGGCCCATCACAGCAACGGGGCGGCCATCGTGGAGCTGGGAGCGACGCGAGGGCCCTACGGGGGTGACTCGGTCTACGGCTTGCCCAATCTCTGGCTTGACGCCAGGGACCGAGTCATTATCAAGCCGGGCTATTCTAGCTCGGGCTTCGATGTCGCGGAACGTTTCCCCGCCGCCATGCCGGTGCGGAGCGGCGAGGTCGTGATCTATGATTCCGACAGGGGGGCCGTCATGCCTTGTGTGCGTACTGGCGACCCCCGAGTGGTTGGCATTGTCTCGCAAGCGCCTGCCTGTATTCTCGGCCTTGAAGAAAACGAGCCGCCGGTTGCCCTCTGCGGCCGGGTGCCGTGCAAGGTCGATGCCGATATTGCCCCGATCGCGCCGGGCGATCTGCTGACCACCAGCCCCACCCGCGGTCACGCCCAGAAGGCGGCCGATCCAAGCCAAGCCGTCGGGG
>DATFDN010000103.1:0-3411 GCA_035252035.1 Acetobacteraceae bacterium
GCCACCGCGGCCTCGACCGCGCCCAGGCGGTCGTAGAGCTGCGCCATGATGTCGGGAATCAGCGCCGGGTCGCGCTCCGCGCGCGGGTGCCGCACCGCCTCGGCGACGCGGCTGCGCGCGACCGCGAGTATCTCTCGGGCGCGCGTCACGGCTTCGTCGGGCAAGCCGGCGGCGCGCAGGTCACGTTGCGCGCGGTCCAGCATCGTGTCGTTTCGTGCCGCGATCTCGGCCAGGTTCTCGACGCCCGGACCCTCGGACAACGCCCGCTCCTGCAACGCGCCGCGCTCGACCGAGAGGGCCTCGACCAAGTACAAGGCATCGCCCATCGCCTCGGCCGCGCGTACGGCGGCGACCGCGTTCGACCACTTCGTCCAGGCGTCCGCCGCGGTCCAGGCCGACCAGCCCAACGCGGGCACGCTCGCGGCGGCGAAGCAGAGCAGGAACACGGTCCTGAGACGCACGTTCGACCTCCGATGACCGCACCCAACATCGACCAGGCGGCGACGCCGAGCCTAATACCACCGCGCGCACGTCACCAAGTTCGGCCGATTTGTCCGAGGATCGCGTGCTCGCCCCCCCCGCGAGGGGTTAGGGCGGTCATACCTCTCCGGAATAAAATGTGCCTGCCCCGTTGCACACCTCTCCCGCGAGCGGGAGAGGTGGAGTCGCGGTTCGCGGGCGGCTACTTCACGCTCTGGCCAGCCAGCGCGGCACGGGCAGGTTCTTCTCCCGCAGGAACGCCGGGTTGAACAGTTTCGATTGGTACCGTGCCCCGCCGTCGCACAGGACGGTCACGACCGTGTGCCCCTTCCCCAATTCGCGGGCGAGGCGGATCGCCGCGGCGACGTTGATGCCGCTCGATCCGCCCAACACGAGGCCCTCGTGCTCGACCAGGTCGAAGACGACCGGCAGCGCCTCCTCGTCGGGGATGCGGTACGCCGCGTCGATCGGGGCGCCCTCCAGGTTCCTGGTGACGCGGCTGTTGCCGATGCCCTCGGTGATGGAGCTGCCCTCCGCCAGCAGCTCGCCCCGCGTGTAGTGGTTGTAGAAGGCCGAGCCCATCGGGTCGGCGAGCACGATCCGCACCGCTTGCTTGCGCGCCTTCAGCGCCATGCCCACGCCGGCGATGGTCCCGCCCGTGCCGGCCGAGCAGGTGAAGGCATCGACCTTCCCTTCGGTCTCGGCCCAGATCTCCTCGCCCGTGGTGCGCCTGTGCCCCTCGCGGTTGGCGACGTTGTCGAACTGGTTGGCCCAGATCGCGCCGTTCGGCTCGGTTCGCGCCAGCTCCGCCGCCACTCGCTCGGAGACGCGGACATAGTTGCCGGGGTCACGATAGGGCTTGGCCGGCACCAGGCGCAGCTCGGCGCCGATCAGGCGCAGGAAGTCCTGCTTCTCGTGGCTCTGCGTCTCCGGCATCACGATGACGGTGCGATAGCCGCGCGCGTTGCCGACCAGCGCCAAGCCGATCCCGGTGTTGCCGGCGGTTCCCTCGACGATCACGCCACCGGGGCGGAGCCGCCCGCCGGCCTCGGCGTCCTCGATGATGGCGAGCGCGGCGCGGTCCTTGACCGAGCCGCCAGGGTTCAGGAACTCGGCCTTTCCCAAGATTTCGCACCCCGTCGCGTCGGAGGCGCGCTTGAGGCGGATGAGCGGCGTGTCGCCGATGGCGCCCACGAAGCCGTCACGGATCGTCATGGCGAGGGCGAGCGCCTGAGCGCGTGCGCCGGGACCGGCGCGGCCGTCGCGGTCTCCGCCATGCGCCGCTCGGTCTCCGTGATGTAGTGGCGAGTGAGCGGCACCGCCGCCTGGTCGTGGGCAAGCTGGATCTGGAAGACCATCATGTTCTCGCGCCGGAACGACAGCTCGGCCCCGGCGAGATAGAACTCGAACATGCGGCAGAACCGCTCGTCGTACAGCGCGGCGATGGCGTCGCGGTTGGCGGCGAAGCGCCGGCGCCAGTGGCGCAGCGTCTCGGCGTAGTGCAGCCGCAGGATCTCCATGTCGGTGGTGAGCAGCCCGGACTGCTCGATCGCCGGGAACACCTCCGACAGCGCCGGACAGTAGCCGCCGGGGAAGATGTACTTGCTGAGCCACGGATTGGTGCTGCCCGGCCTCTCGTTCCGGCCGATCGCGTGCAGCAGCGCCACGCCGTCCGGCTTGAGGCAGCGGGCGAGGGTGGCGAAGAACTGCCGGTAGTGGACCACGCCCACGTGCTCGAACATGCCGACCGAGACGATGCGGTCGAAGCGCTCGTTGACCGCGCGATAGTCCATCAACTCGAAGCGGACCCGGTCGGCCAATCCCTCGGCCTCGGCCCTGGCGCGGGATTCCACCAGTTGCTCGGTGGACAGCGTCACGCCGAGCACGCGCGCGCCGTAGTCGCGCGCGAGGGTGAGGGCGAGTCCGCCCCAGCCCGAGCCGATGTCGAGCACTGCCAAGTCCGGGCGACTCAAGCACAGCTTGGCCGCGATATGGTGCTTCTTGGCTGCCTGCGCCTCCTCCAAGGTCTCATCGCCGCGCGGGAAATAGGCGCAGGAATATTGCCGGTCGCGGTCGAGGAACAGACTGTAGAGCCGCCCGCTGAGGTCGTAGTGGTGCGCCACGTTGCGGCGGGCGCGCGGCGCCGGATTGTACTGGTCGAGGCGCCGGCGGATCGCGGCGAGCCCGGCGCGCAGCCTGGCCATCGGATTGCCGCGGGCGTTTTGCGCCAGGTTGAGCACCAGCAGATCGAGCGCCTGGTAGATGTCCCCGCCATCCGGGGCCAGGCCGCCGTCCATGTAGCACTCCCCCACGGCGAGCGTGGGATTGAGCAGCAGGCGCCGGATCGTGGCGGCGTCGCGCAGCCGCAGCCCCGCCTCCGGCGCTGATCCGGGTGGGCCGCCATACGCGGTCGTGCTGGAATCCGGCCAGCGGACGTTCAACCGCCCCTGGGTGATGAACCGTTTCAGGGTGGCATCCAGGGCAGCGCGCATCTCCGGCTCCTCGTTGCGGGTCCGTCGCCTTGAACAATGGCCAAACCGGCCGGTGCCGTCAAAAATGGGTCAGGGTGGCGCGGACGCCCTATGCCCTCGCCAGCCGTCGCGCGCGCCCGATGAGGGCCTTGGCCCTGCTGTCCTGATGCGGGTCGCCGTAATGGAACAGGGCCGTCGCCCGGAGCTTGTCGGGGTCGCACGGCTCATTGGTGTGGATCGAGCGGTAGCCCCAGAAGAAGTACATCGTTCCTGGCCGCATCCTGATCGCGATTGTGTTCAGTTTTCTGCGCCGCGTCGCCATCCAGAGGATGTTCTGCGCGATCCTGCTGTCGATGAGTGCCTTGTCCAGCATGTTGGACAGGTAGTGGCGCCGTATCGGTCTCGTGCTCGGGAACACCACGAGATCGCCGGGAGCGCCCTCTTCGGGGATCGCAACGGG
>DATFDN010000104.1:0-4513 GCA_035252035.1 Acetobacteraceae bacterium
GATCCGGTCATTGGGAGCGATCAAGGTTCCGACTCTGGTGCTGGTGGGCAGCGAGGACACGAACTTCCTGGCCGCCACCGACTACATGGCGCGCAAGATCCCGGACGCGACGAAGGTGGTGATCGAGGGGGCGGGCCACGCGGCGAATCTGGACAAGCCGGAGGCGTTCAACCGCGCGGTGCGGGGGTTCTTGAGTGGGCTTTGACGACGTGATCGCGAGGTAGTTCGGGCATGAACTTCGATTTCCCTGACGAGATGAAGGAGATGCGCGAGGCGGCGCGGCGGTTCCTGCGGGAGCGGTGCCCGCCCGACGTGGCCCGGCGCGTGCTGGAGGCGAACGGCTCCCACGATCGGGAATTGTGGCGGGAGATGGCGCGCATGGGCTGGGCTGGCGCGTCGGTCCCGGAAGAGTACGGCGGCAGCGGCCTCGGCCATCTCGCGGTGTGCGTGCTGGCCGAGGAGCTGGGGCGGGTGATCGCGCCGGTGCCGTTCTCCCCCTCCGTCATGCTCGCGACCGAGGCGATCCTCGCCTATGGCAGCGCGGCGCAAAAGCGGCGCTGGCTGCCTGGTTTGGCCTCGGGCGAGGTGGTCGGCACGCTGGCCTACGCCGAGGCGCCGGGCATCGCCGACCCGCGTCGCCTAACGGCGCACGTGCGGGGCGGGCGGCTGAGCGGGGCGAAGCGCGCCGTGCCGGATGGCGACGCCGCGGATCTCGCGGTGGTGGCGGTGAATGGCGGGGAGGGGGCTTGGCTCTACCTTGTAGATCTCGCCGGTCCGGGGGTGTCGCGGGAGCGGGCGGAGACCTTCGACCCCAGCCGGTCCCATGCGCGCATCGCGTTTGCAGACGCGGAGGCCGAGCCGCTGCCGGGCGCCGACAGCGCCGAGCAGGTGCGGCGCCTGCTGGATCGCGCGGCGGTGATGATGGCGTTCGAGCAGGTGGGCGGCGCCGAGGCGGCCTTGGAGATGGCGCGCGACTACGCGCTGCAACGCTACGCCTTCGGCCGGCCGATCGGATCGTTTCAGGCGATCAAGCACAAGCTAGCGGAGGTGTACATCGCGGTCGAGCTGGCGCGCTCGAACGCGTACTACGGCGCCTGGGCGCTGCACACGGACGCGGCCGAGCTGCCGGTCGCCGCCTCGGTCGCGCGGATCGCGGCGTGCGAGGCGGGCTGGCTCGCGGCCAAGGAGAACATCCAGACGCATGGCGGGATGGGCTTCACCTGGCAGTTCGACTGCCACCTCTACTACCGGCGCGCGCGGCTGCTCGGCTCCGCGCTGGGCTCGGCGCGGGAGTGGAAGCACCGCTTGGTGGACATGCTGAAAGCGCGCAACATGGGCGAGCTGGCGAGCGAATAGCGGAGGCCCAAGGGGAGGCGCAACGATGGATTTCGACGACACGCCGGACGAGGCGGCATTCCGCGCCAAGGCGCGCGCGTTCCTCGACGCCAACGCGGCGCGACGCACGCCGGGTCAGGTCGAAGGGTACCGGCGCGGGCAGGACAGGCCGGGCGCGCTGGAGGCGGCGCGCGACTTCCAAAGGCGCAAGTACGAGGCGGGCTTCGCCGGCATCTCCTGGCCGGTGGAATGGGGCGGGCGCGGCGGCACGGCGATCCAGGAGGTGATCTACGCGCAGGAGGAGTCGAAGTACGACGTGCTGAGCGGGTTCTTCACCATCGGCCTGGCCATGGCGATCCCGACCATCTGCACGCATGGCACGGCGGAGCAGCGCGCGCGCTACGCCGTGCCCGCGCTGCGCGCCGACGAGGTGTGGTGCCAGTTGTTCTCGGAACCGGCCGGGGGATCGGATCTGGCGGCGCTGCGCACGCGCGCGGTGCGCGACGGGGATGAATGGGTCGTCAACGGGCAGAAGATCTGGACGTCAGGCGCGCACTACTGCCAGTACGGCGTGCTGGTGGCGCGCACCGACTTCGACGCGCCGAAGCACAAGGGGCTGACCTATTTCATCATGCCGATGGACTCGAAGGGGCTGGAGATCCGGCCCATCCGGCAGATGTCGGGATCGTCGCACTTCAACGAGGTGTTCTTCAACGACGTGCGCATCCCGGACAGCTTGCGCGTCGGCAAGGTGGGGGAGGGTTGGCGCGTGGCGCTGACCACGCTCATGCGCGAACGCCACGGGATGCGCGAATCGCCGGGGCCGGACGTGGCCGAGCTGTTCGAGCTGGCGCGCGGGTTGACGCTGGAGGATGGTCCGGCGCTCGACAACGCGGCGGTGAAGGAGCGCCTGGCGGAGTGGTACACGCGCACGCAGGGGCTGCGCTTCACGCGCTATCGCACCATGACCGCGCTCTCGCGGGGGCAAACGCCGGGGCCGGAATCGTCGATCACCAAGGTGACGGCGGCGAACAAGCTGCAAGAGATTGTCGCGTACGGCCTGGATCTCATGGGGATGGCGGGCGTCGAGGCCGGGCCGGAGATGCCGGTCGCGGGGTTGTTCGAGGAGGCGCTGCTGTACGCGCCCGCGCTGCGCATCGCCGGGGGAACGGATGAGATCCTGCGCAACATCATCGCCGAGCGGGTGCTGGGCCTGCCGGGGGACGCGCGGGCGGACAAGGACGTGCCGTTCAGGGACGTGCCGACGGGGGCGCGGTAGGCTCGGCCCCCTCTCCGCCGTGGGGAGCGGCGAGGGGGCGCGAGGACATCACTCCCCCCGGCGGCGGGAGCGGCGGAGCTGGCTGAGCAGGAAGGTGGTCACAGGCCCGACCAGCGTGGCCACGGTCAGGCTGCGCTGCGCGCTGTCGATGGCGCGGCGGCGCACCTCCAGGGCTTCGAGCGAGACGCGATCCTCGGAGCCGCGCAGCAGCGCCAGGCCGAGCAGGACAACGACGACCAAAAGGTTGCCGCCGAGCACGACCAAGGCGGCCTCCTCGGTTTCGAAGTGCTTGGCCACGTAGCTCCAGAACGCCACTTCCAGGAATCCGAGGCAGGCCAGCAGGAACGGCACGGCCATGGCCACCAGGACAAGCTGGGTGACGATTCGCCGCACGCGCCGTTTCAGCCGCACAGCCTCCGCCTGAGCGGCGATCTGGGCGAAGCGGACCGGCCGCATGCTCAGCGGAGCACCCGCGCGGCCAGGAAGCCAATCGCGGCGGCGATCAGCACCGCGATGATGGGCTGCTCCCTCACGCGCCCGGACACCGCCTCCGCCTGGTGGCGCGCCGTGCCCATCGCGGACTCGGCGCGGTCCGCGGCGTCGGCGAGGGCCGGCGTGACCCGCTCCCGCATCAATGTCTCGACCTGCGCGCGCAGCTTGGCGACCTGCTCGGTCACGTCCTCCGCACTGGGCATCGACTTCCGCGCCATCTCGGATCGGTCCTTACGCTTCTGGTTCGCGGAACCAGAATTAGGCGCGCGCCGCCGTCATTGCGAGCGAGCGGCAATCACGCCAGCGTGGGAACGACCAGCTTTGATCGCGCGGCCCGGCTGGCGCCCATCAGTATCGGCGCATCAGCGCCACCAGCTTGCCCTGCACCTTCACCCGTTCGGCGGGGAAGATGCGGGTCTCGTAGCGTTGATTGGCTGGTTCAAGGGCGATCGAGTTGCCACGGCGGCGCAGCCGCTTGAGCGTGACTTCCTCCTCGTCCACGAGGGCGACGACCACTTGGCCGTTCTCCGCCGTCTCGCCCTTGCGGATGATCACCGTGTCGCCGTCCAGGATGCCGGCCTCGACCATCGAGTCGCCCGCGACCTCCAGGGCGTAGTGCTCCCCCGCGCCGAGCATCGCCAACGGCACCTCGATCTGCGCGCTGTTGTCACGGAGCGCCTCGATCGGCAGTCCGGCCGCGATGCGGCCGTAGAGCGGGAGCTGGATGGCCGCCGCTTCCTCGGCGGCCCGCACGCCGGGGAGTTTCGGGCTGAAATCGCCCCGGATCACGTTCGGCGCGAAGCCGCCTCCGGACGCCTCCTCAGGGGGGGCAGGGGGGCGGGGCTGCTGATCGTCCGGCAGGCGGACCACCTCCAGCGCGCGCGCCCGATGGTGGCGCCGGCGCAGGAAGCCGCGCTCCTCCAGTGCGGAGATCAAGCGGTGAATGCCGGATTTTGATTTAAGGTCAAGAGCTTCCTTCATCTCCTCGAAGGAGGGAGAGAAGCCGGTCTGCTTCAAGTGACGATCAATGAAGACGAGCAGTTCGTGTTGCTTGCGGGTCAGCATGGAGCGGAGTCCCCTGGGAAGTCCCCTGGCCGGCCGGAGAATCGGCGATGATCGAACAAATCGGCAACCGCCGATGTTCTAGGTTGGTTCGCCTTGCCGCGTCAAGCGTTTCGTTTCAGAAGCCCAGCGAGTCCAGCCGGATGACCGAGACCTTGGCGCCCGCCTCAAGGGCCGGAGCGTGCGGCGGGCGGAGGATCAGGGCGTCGGCGCGGGCCAGGCGGCGCAGCATCGCGGAGTCCTGGACCGGAAAGGCGGTCGCGACCAGGCGCCCCTCGGGATCGCGCTCCAGCGTGGCGCGCAGGTGGTCGGCGCGCGCGTCGTTCGCCGGCAGGGCCGCGCCGA
>DATFDN010000105.1:0-7635 GCA_035252035.1 Acetobacteraceae bacterium
CGCGCCATCTCCGCCGACGTCAGCAGCGCGTCGCGTCCCTCCAGCCGATCGGCCAACCCGAAGTCCATGGGCGCCGAGGAACATCCCCCGGCAAGGCTGGGCAACGCACGAGGCCGCGAGCACGGCGCCGGGGATGGCGCGAAGGCACCGATTCTGTTTGCCTGCGTCCGGACCCGCAATGGAGTCGCGCCGTTCATGCCCACGCCGAGGGTCATCACCATCGCGCAGCAGAAGGGCGGCACGGGGAAGACCCTGCTCGCCGCCAACCTCGCCGCCTCGTTCGCCGCGTCCGTCCGCGTCGCCGCGATCGATGCCGACCCTCAGGGCACCTTGTCGCGCTGGGCCGGGCTTCGCCAGGCGAAGCCCAACGCGGCGTCGCTGACCTGCGTGGAGGCCGCCGTCTGGCGTCTCGGCGCGGAGCTGGACCGGCTGCTGCGCGCGCACGCGGTGGTGGTGATCGACAGCCCGCCCCGGATCGACACCGAGGCGCGGGTCGCGATCCGCGCCGCCGACCTGGTGCTGGTTCCGGTGCAGCCGAGCCTCCCCGATCTCTGGGCCGCCGAGGGCACCCTGGCGCTCGCCGCCACCGAGCGCCGCGCCAGCCGCGTCGTGCTCAACCGCGTGCCCGCGACGCCGTCGCGGATACGGGCGCTCACGGAGGCCGCGCTCGTCGAGCGCCGCCTGCCATGCCTGCGCGCCGCGCTCGGCAACCGCACCGGTTTCGCCCTGGCTTTTGCCGAGGGCCTGAGCGTGACGGAATATGCGCCCCGCTCGGCCGCCGCGGCCGAGCTGCGCGCGTTGATCGAGGAAGTGCGGGAGCTGACAGCATGAGTGGCGTGCCGAACGGGTGGCAGTGGGTCTTGGCGGTGCATCTCGTCTGCGCCGTGATCTGGGTGGGCGGGATGTTCTTCGCCCTGGCGGTCCTGCGGCCCAGCCTCGCGGGCCTCGATCCGGCGCAGCGCGTCGCCGTCCACAACCGCGTGTTCCGCCGCTTCTTCCTGGTGGTCTGGCACGTCATGCCCATCGCCATCATCAGCGGCTACGCCATGATCTGGCTTCTCTACGGCGGGTTCGCCCACCTGCCCTGGAACGTCAACATCATGCAGGCGCTCGGCTGGATCATGGCGATCGTCTTTGGCGTGATCTTCTTCTCCCCCTACCGCCGCTTCCGCGCCGCCGCCAGCACCGCCCGCGCCGCCCAGGCCGGCGAGACGATCCGCAAGCTGATCCTGGCGAACCTGGTGCTGGGGCTGATCGTGGTGGTGATCGCGGCGCTTTGACACGAGGCCGGCACTCGTCACGCGCGCACCCTCATCTCCCTCTCCGCCCCCGGGACGGAGAGGGCCGGGGTGAGGTGGGAAAAACCGAAGCCGGGTCAGGTCACGCGGCCACGCGCGTGATTTCCATGCGCACACTCAACCCCGCGCGTTCAGCCACCGCGATCAAGGCTTCCAGGCTGAACCGGGCGAGCCTTCCGCGCAGGAGATCATTCAACCTCGGCTGCGTGACGCCGAGCCGGGCGGCGGCTTGGGCCTGGGTCACGCGCCACTCCTCCACGGCGCCACGCACCGCCAACGCCAGCTCCGAACGCAGCCGCATGACGGCGGCCTCTTCCGGCGTTTCTTCCAAGGCGTCCCACACGCTTGCGAAGGTTTGCACAGGCTCGTTGGTCATCGTGCCCTCCCGCCGGTGATCTGCCGCAGCCGGGCAGCAGCCAAGTCGAGATCCCGCCTTGCGGTCCGTTGTGTCGTCTTCTGAAAGGCGTGCAAAACATAAACGGCATCCGCCAGAGCCGCGATTAGATGACCCGGAAGGCTCCCGTCTCGTCGCGCACCCGAATCTCCCGCACGCCCCGACCGATGCTGGTCATCGACTTCCAGTCATCCGGATTGAGGCCGCGCTGCACGCGCTCAAGCTGGTATCCCGCCTCGCGGCGCACCGTGGCGGGAAAGTCCCGCAAATCGTCCAGGGCGCTGCCCACAAACGCGATTTGCTTCATCATCACGGTCTATATCGAATTCGATATGGACCGTCTATTCGCCGGCGCGCGATCGGTGGGGCGGTGCGGATGGTCGGATTGCAAAACCGATCCGCGGCCCTACCCAGAAACCCCCACCACATCCGCCATCCACTCCGCGATCGCCTCCCCGATCGCCCTGCCGGAATCCTCCTGGATGAAGTGCTTGCCGGGCACCGTCACCTCGCGCTGGTTGCGCCAGCCCGGCAGAATTCCCGTTGCGCGCCGATCAGGATGGCGCCGGGGTCGGCGTTGACGAACAGCTTCGGGATGTCGTTGCCCGCCATCCATTCCGCGTAGGCCCGCACCCGCGCCGCGACATCCGCCGGCTCGCCGCCGATGGGGATGGCGCGCGGCCAGGCCAGCATCGGCCAGCGGTCCTCGCGCCGGGCGAAGGGGCGCCGGTACTCGGCCATCTCCGCCTCCGTGAGCGCGCGGATCACCGAGCCGGGCAGCACGCGCTCGATGAACAGGTTGCGGTCGAGGATAAGCTCCTCGCCCCTCTCCGACCGGAAGCCCTGGAAAATGCGCGCGGCGTCGGGGTTCCACTCCTCCCAGCCGGCGAGCGGGCGCACGATCGCTTCCATGTAGGCGATGCCGCGCACGCGCGTGGGGTTGCGCCGCGCCCAGTCGAAGCCGAGCGCGGAACCCCAGTCGTGCAGCACCAGGACGACCGGCGCATCCGGTCCGATCACCGCCTCGATGAAGCCGTCCACGAAGCGTCCATGCACGTCGAAGCTATATGACTCCGGGCCTGGTGGCAGTTTCTCGCTGTCCCCCATGCCGATCAGGTCGGGCGCGATGCAACGGGCGCGCGCGCCGACGGGCGGGATCACGTCGCGCCACAGGAAAGAAGAGGTCGGGTTGCCGTGCAGGAACAGCACCGCGCGCCCCTGCCCCGCCTCGGTGAAGGCCATGCGGCGCCCCAGGACATCGACGCTGCGTTTCGTTGCCATCATTCCCCCGCTCCGGGTTTACGGTCCCGGACAAGCCGGCCTATGCTGCCACGGCAAAGGGGGGAACGACCATGGCGAGCAAGCAAAGCGAGGAACTGAAGACCCTGTTCCGCTCCTGGGTGGCCGCGTTCGAGGCGAACCCGGAAATGGGGCTCGACGAGATGCGGCGTATGCTCGATCACTTGGGCGACGTGACCGCCGAGCCGGGCGGCGTCGATTACATCGAAGTGGACGCGGGCGGGGTGCCGGCGATGTGGGCCACGCCGAAGGGCGCGCGCACCGATCGCGTGCTGCTCTGCGCGCATGGCGGCGGCTATGTCGCCGGATCGATGTACTCGCACCGCAAAGTCTACGCCCATCTCGCCAAGGCGATCGGCTGCCGCGCGCTGATCGTGCATTACGACCGTTCGCCGGAGGTGGTGCATCCCGGCCCGGTGGACGGCATGGTGAAGGCGTATTCCTGGCTGCTGCGCGAGCAGGGCATCCGGCCCAACCACATCGCGATCGTAGGCGATTCCGCCGGCGGCGGACTCGCGATCACCACGATGCTGCGCGCCCGCGAAAAGGGCCTGCCCCTGCCCGCGGCCGCGATGCCGCTCTCGCCGTGGCTCGACATGGAAGCCAAGGGCGAGACGTTCCGGACCAACGCCGAGAAGGATGTCCTGGTCTCGCAGCCGATGATCCAGATGATGGCGGGCATGTTCCTCGGCCCGAACGGCGATCCGAAGCACCCGCTGGCCAATCCGCTGAACGCCGATCTCGCCGGCCTGCCGCCGCTGTTCATCCAGGTGGGAGGCGACGAGACATTGCTCGACGACAGCCGGGCGCTCGCCGCCGCCGCGCGCCGGGCCGGGGTGGATGTCACGATCGAGGAAGAGCCCGAGATGCAGCACGTGTACCACTTCCTCGCCGGCACCGCGCCGGAAGCGGACGCGGCGATCGCGCGGCTGGCGAAGTGGGTGCGGCCGAAGCTTGGGCTGGATTGAGGACCGACTCCCTCTCCGCCCCCTAGAGCGGAGAGGGAGCAACCTTTACTCCGCCGCCTGCCGGAAGCTCCGCGCGTATCGCAGCAGCGCGTCGTCGGCGACGGGCTCGATCGGCGTGAAGTCGCGGTGCGCGATCCACTCCGGGCGGGTCGGCTTGCGGATGTGGTTGGAGACCGCGTTCAGGGTCAGATAGACGATCTTGCGCGGATAGGGCGTGATGTTGCCGGCCGAGCCATGCACCAGGTTGCCGTGGAACATCAGCACGCCGCCCGGCTTTCCGGTGGGGGTGACGATGCCGCCCTCGTCCACCAGGCGCTTCACCGTGTCATGGTCGAGCGTCCACAGCGGGTACGACGTGGTGCTGGTGTCGTGGGCCGCCGCCAGGTTGCCGTGCCTCTGGCTGCGCGGCACCAACATCAGCGGGCCGTTGATCGGCATGACCTCGTCGAGGAACACCGAAATGTTCATCGCGCGGGGCTCCGGCATCCCGTCATCGCGCAGCCAGGTGCCGTAATCCTGGTGCCACTGCCAAACCTCGCCCTCGAAGGCCGACTTCGCGTTGATCTTGAACTGGTGCATGTAGAGCTTGTCGCCGAAGATCTGCTCCACCGGCTCGATCAGGCGCGGATGCGCGCCGAGCAGGCGGAACGCCTCGTTGTAGGTGTGCGCGGCGAAGGCGGTGCGCGGCGTGCCCGACTTCTCGCGCCAGATCTCCGGCCGGTTCTGGCGGAAGATCTCCTGCGCCTCGTGCTGGAGCACGGCAACTTCCTCGGGCGAGAACGTCTCGGGCAGGAACAGCCAGCCCTCGGTCTCGAATTGGCGCAGTTGCTGGTCGTTGAGCCTCATCGCCTTGGTCCTTTCACTCCGCTAGGAAACCGCCGTCCACCACGAGTTCGGTGCCGGTGATATAGGAAGCCTCGTCCGAGGCGAGGAAGAGGATGGCATTCGCCACTTCGTCAACCTCCCCGGACCGGCCGAGCGGGATGCGTTTCATCATCTCCGCCCGCAGCGCCGGGTCGGCGGTGGCTCCGGAGGTGCGCATCGGCGGCATCCAGCCGGGGTGGACGCTGTTGACGCGGATCTTGTCGCGCCCGAACTGGACGGCGGCCGCCTTGGTCATGATCCGCACCGCGCCCTTGGAGGCGTTGTAGCTGAGATGGATGCGGTCCTGGCCAACGAAACCCGAGATCGATGACAAGTTCACGATCGATCCCCCGCCCCGCGCGCGCATCGCCGGGATGGCGAACTTCATCCCGAGGAACACGCCCGTGGCGTTCACCGCCATTACCTTGTGCCAGGCCGGCGTTTCCAGCACGTCCGCGTAGGCGCTGCCGCTGATCCCAGCGTTGTTGACCAGGATATCGAGGCCGCCGAAACGCGTGACCGCAAGCGCCACCGCCGCTTCCCACCCGGCCTCGTCGGTGACGTCGAGACGCTGGAACAGCGCCGCCTCGCCGATCGCGGCGGCGACCTGGCGCCCCTCGTCCTCCAGAACGTCGGCGACGACCACCTTGGCGCCCTCCCGCGCGAAGCGCCGCGCCGTCGCCGCGCCCATGCCGGAGGCCGCGCCAGTGATGAGCGCCACCTTGCCCGCAAGCCGCATGACCGTTCCCTCCGCTCTCCACGCCAAGCTGCCACGATCGGGGCGGCTTGGCTACTCGCCGGTAGCCGGGGCAGGATGGCCCATTCGGTCTGGAGCCTCCCCCCTCATGTCGCATCGCGGCCTCAAGTTCGGCATCTTCCTCGCCCCGTTCCACCGCGTCGGCGAGAACCCCACGCTCGCCCTGGCGCGCGACATGGAGCTGATCGAGTGGCTCGATTGGCTCGGCTATGACGAAGCGTGGATCGGGGAGCACCACTCGGCGGGCTGGGAGCTGATCGCCTCGCCCGAGCTGGTGATCGCGGCGGCGGCCGAGCGCACCAAGCACATCAAGCTCGGCTCCGGCGTGACCAGCCTGCCCTACCATCACCCGCTGCTGGTCGCGCAGCGCTTCGTGCAGCTCGACCACATGACGCGCGGGCGGGCGATGCTGGGCTGTGGGCCGGGAGCGCTGACCACGGACGCCTACATGCTCGGGATCGAGCCCGTGACGCAGCGCCCGCGCATGATGGAGGCGTTGGAGGCGATCACGCGCCTCCTCCGGTGCGAGGAGCCGGTCACGATGAAGACCGACTGGTTCGAGCTGCGCGAGGCGCGGCTGCATCTCGCCCCCTATTCGGACCCGCTGTTCGAGATCGCGGTGGCGAGCACCATCACGCCGTTCGGCATGATCGCGGCCGGCACGCACGGTCTTGGCGTGCTGTCGATCGGCGCCGGCCTGCCCGGCGGGCCGGAGGCGCTGGCCGAGCAGTGGAAGATCGCCGAGGAGGCGGCGGCGAAGGCGGGCAAGACGGTGGACCGGCGGAAGTGGCGCCTGGTCGTCAACGCGCATGTCGCCGAGGACGACGAGCGGGCGCTGCGCGAGGTGAAGGCGGGCGAGCGGGTCGAGACGCAAACCTATTTCGAGGACACGCTGGGCCGCCCGCCCGGCCGGTCCGACGATCCGCTGCGCGACGGCGTGCGGATGGGGACGACGCTGGTGGGCTCGCCGGAGACTGTCACCAAGGGGATCAACCGCCTGATTGAACTGAGCAAGGGCGGCATCGGCGGCGTGCTGTTCCGCGCCCATGAATGGGCGACGCGCGAGCAGACGCTGCGCAGCTATGAGCTGTTCGCGCGCTATGTGATGCCGCGCTTTCAGGGATCGCTGGACACGATCATCGGCTCCAACCAATTCGTGCGCGACAACCGCAAGCGCGTGGTCGGCGGCACCGTGGAAGCGGTGCGCCGCGCCTTCACCGACTATGGAAGGGACGTGCCGGAAGGCTACCGCGACCGTACGATCGGCGCGCGGGACACATGAGGGAGGTCCGCCCGGCCGGGGCGCCGGTCGGGCGGGTGCGGGGAATTAGAGCCGGCCGGTTCCCGGTCCGACACCGGGGGGAGGAACCGTGGTCGTGGTGGTGTGGACCGTCGTCGCCCGACGCGGACGCATCCCCGCGAGTCCGAGCAGCCCGATCAAGCCGATCAGGCCCCACAACCCGCCTCCGCCGCCGCCATTGTTGTTGTTCGCAACCGTGCCGGGGTTCGTCGCCGCCACCTGCGAGGCGGTCGGGGCCGCCGGGGAGCCAGGCGCCGCGTTCGGATTGGGATTGGGCGCTGGAACCGGGTTGGGAGTGGTGGCGGTTGTCGCGGTGCCGCCAGTGGTGCTCGTGCCAGTCTCGGTGCCACCCCCAGCGGGCGGGGTGCTCGGGCTCGTGGTGGTGGTGCCGGTCGTCTGCTGAGCGAGGGCAAGACCGGGGCTCACCATAAGTGTTGTCGCTACCGCGACGAGTGGCAGGTATTTACGACCCATGATCGGTCCTCCGGGCAATTGGGCAATTCCCTTCGAACGTCGCGCCAAACCCGCCGTTCCTTCGATCCCGGCGGGGGGCAATCATTTCGCCGGGATGATACCATTGTGCAGCGGGACGGCAAGGTGCGGGCGGTCAGTACCCGTAGCGGTAGGGGTACCCATAGCCATAACCACCGTAGTAGCCGGGCGGTGGCCCGTCCGGCCCCTCGCTGCTAGCGCCCCCGGCCACCGCGCCCAGGGCGCCGCCGGCCAGCGCGCCGATCGCCGCGCCTTGTCCCCCA